>JAYUFG010000082.1:0-6975 GCA_043738845.1 Planctomycetaceae bacterium | reverse complement strand
ATAAACGTCACGGTTGCCCAATGGTGTTGGTCGTCGTAATCCAATTCTCGGCCGATTTTCACTTGAAAGAAACCGAGGGATTGGTAATAGGCTGTCAGTTTTTCGACATCTTCGTCGAGCTTCTTCATTTCGACGAAGCCCTTAAAAATCCACAGAATTCCCGGACCCGTTTGAATCTGGGTGCGGAGCCGAGAATCGGACACGATGGTATTGCCGACGAAGTTCACCCACCACGCGACTTTTTGTTGCGACCCTTCATTGATGAAGTACGTAGCACCGCGATCAGTCGGCTTGTTGCCTTCTTGCACGACGACTTGCACGTCGTTGAAACCTTTTTCGTGATAAAACTGTTCGATCTTACGACGGCCTTCCTCGACTTGGTAAATATCGAGCGGAGCACCGGACGTGAGGTCGGTCTGCTCCTTCATACGGCTGTCTTTGTAACTCTTATTGCCAACGTATTGCACAAACTCGAGCATCGGGCGTTCGATGACTTGAAATGTAACAACGACACCTTCTGGCACCCGTTGGTAGAGCGGCCGCACGTCCACAAACTTTCGGGTCGCAGTTAGCTTCTTAATGTCCTCGACCATGACCGCCTGATCGAAATTACGACCGGAACGGGTTTTAACCTGGGCCGTGATTTTTTGCGTCGTGGTCGCCCGATTTCCGTCCACCCGCACGTCCACGACCATGTCGGCCGAAGTGGGCGTCGCCGAGGCGGGACCAGTCGGACTATTGGTTGGCGGTCCCGGCGACGTGTAGACGGGTACGTTTCGCGGTGGTGGCAGTGACTCGGGCAGTCGTGGCCCTTGTCCCGGCGGCGGCGGAAGTTCATTCGAGGCAGGTTGATTCGAAGTGGGCAGCGAGGAATAACCGGTGGTCGGATAACTCGGCAGAGTTGGTCCCGATGCACTCGGTACAGGTGCCGTTGGGCTGGATGCTCCCACTGCGGTCGGCGGCGGTGGAAGCTGGGCCGTTGCGCGTTGAGCAAAAGCGCAACAGAACAACATCACCGCGAGGGCCATGATGGACGACCGAGATTTGCCGCCGGATGTACGCATCGAACGTATTTTCCCGATATTCTGCGAATGCAGACGCTTGTGACGAGCCTACCATTTGCGCACCGCTTCGAGACGGTTGGACACAAAGGTCGGTGAGAAATACCCGATGTTCCGAATCGCGACAAGGCGAGTTCAGCAACAATCGTCGGAATTCGTAGGTGAACGACGGCATGGCCGCTAAGTTTCTCCTGGGTTTCGGCAAGCTGGGAGAGCGGGGCGATTATTCTATTCCGGCGAGGGGCGATTGGCCCGTCACGAAAAAGACCGAGGCGAGAGCATTTGCTCCCGCCCCGGTCGTTGGTCGTGCATGTTAGCGGAATGAAGAACGATGAGAAGAAATTCTGCTAAAATTTAGAACCGACGCATCCTGTTGACTGTTTTATTGTCGCCTTTCACTCCGTGAAAGGACGTTCTTTCGCGGAGCGAAAGACGACAATTGTTGTTCATGTGAACTTTAGTCTTCCAACTCCCAGGCGTTGTTCGCCGAAGGATTCCCTTCGGTGGTGAAGTCGGGCGTTGAATCGTCCAGGTCACTTGCTTTGTAGAACTCAGGGTTCTCGAACAGCAGATTCTCTTCGGCCGAAGAACTATCATTCGACGGAGCGGACAGTTCCGTTTCGCCCGGATAATACATCGTCGTATCCAGGCTGATCTCGTTCTGACGTTCGGCCGTATTGAAACGACCGATGTCGATCAAGGACGCCGTTGTTTGCGGTCCGAGGATCGAACGAGCCGTCGCTTCGTCCGTGACCGAAGGCCAAGCCTGAATCGAAGCGAACGGGTTTGTCGTGGAAGCGGTCAATTCGCAATTCAATCTGAGAGCGTCATTGCACTGGTTCAACGCGACGCCGTTGGACTCGGTGGCGGGAGCGGCCAGAACAAGGTCAAATGCGACTGCGGCGTTTCCGATCGAGATGTTGGGCACAAAACCGCTATCGAAGCCGCCGATTATATTGGCAGGGAACGCATCCAGAAAGTTTTCCTGAATCGTTTTCCAGATGCCAACGTTTTCGTCATAAATCGAATCGTCGAACTCTTCCGGTTCGAGACCCTTTTCACTTAAAACAATTAACGGTACGTACAGGTTCCGTTCCGCTTGATTGAAGTTGTTTTCATTGTCGGCAGCCGAATCGTCGGACAAATTATTGTCCGTTGCGGCGTCGGGGGCATCTCCTCGATCGTAACGATCTTCCTCATCGTTTACCAGAACATCTTCCGGCGAACCGGCGTCGATGTCGGCTGGCTTGCGGAATGCCTCTCTGAGGACGTCGCTTGCCGCACGCAGATTATAATCTGCGGCGACGCGGAATCGAGTGCATTCCGAAACATCATCCGTGATCCATTGATCGGCCAATGCGACGGCCCGATCCGTGTAGGGAATCGGCGGATCAGCACAAAAACTTGTGGGGTGAGCGACCGCGGCTTGCGCCTGGAACGTACACCATAGGGCAACGCCCAACAAACACGCACGAACAAGCAAAGATTTCATAACACGTGTCCTCCGAGACAGTGAAGTGGGGGGCGGATTGGCAACGGAGGAATTTCGTCCGAGGCTTAAGCGTGCGACATTCGGTCGAGTGCGGTTACTAAAGATCCTATTCGTGATCTCGGGAGAAGACAATCGAGTGGACGACTGGCTCGGCCAGTACGAATGCTCGAAAATCGTGCCGCGTCTGCACTGTCCAAGCCAGTCGCACACAACGGCCCACCTCACCTGGTCACCAAGGACTTTTTAGTTGCACACCCTTGGCCATACGGCCACCATTTTGCCAACGCTCAAACACTTTACGATCAGACACCAACGCTCACTTGCTCCGGCGACCATCTTTGGGCCGGGGGACGTTTCCTACCAAGCAACAATCCATGTGAAACTGCCGCAACTTGTTGTTCGACGGGAAGGGATGCCGCCAACAAGTCCAGGGTGTCGAAGTCGCGTATCGGGAACACGCTCCGCAGTATGAAGGGCAACGTGACGAACACTTTTCCAACCCCAAGGGCGGATTGGCGGATCGGATCGCACACGTGGCTATTCATTAGCCGGTTAACCGGGACAGCAAATCTGCTGCAAAGAGATGGAGTCGCTTTGCAGCGGACCTCCTTGTCCCCGGTAGTAAAAGGTATCGGTGGGACATGATTCGAAGCATTAAACAATTCGCGGCCTCTACCAAGATGAGGTAAACGGGCGAAACTCTGCCTGTGAATCGCGATACGCGAGTTGTGACAATCGTGCGGTCGTTAAAGTTTAACACCCGTTCAATCTCGCAACTTTTCAAATTCAACGCTTCGATCGTCTCGTAGGTCAGGCCTGTGGCCTGACAGCGGTTCATGCCGCTTTCGCGATGATCTCACGGTTCAATTCGCCGCTCGACCGAAATGTTGATGTCCTGTCAGGCCATGGGCCTGACCTACAAAACTCAACGCTTCGATAGTTCCGGCAACCTGGCCAACAAATACTGGCCATATTCGTTCTTCATTGACTCAGCAATCGCCCTTAACTGGTCCGGTGTAATGAATCCCTTTTGCAAGGCGACTTCTTCCAGACAGGCGACCTTGAGACCTTGTCGCTGCTCAATGGTTTGCACGAACGTGCTGGCCTGAATGAGCGACTCATGGGTGCCAGTGTCGAGCCAAGCGAAACCGCGTCCCAGTGGCTGCACGCGCAATTGTCCGCGACGCATGTACTCCCGATTAACATCGGTGATTTCCAATTCGCCCCGTGCGGAAGGCTTCACGGCAGAGGCAATGTCGAGAACTTGGTTGTCGTAAAAGTAGAGACCCGTCACCGCCAAATTCGACTTTGGCAGTTTCGGTTTCTCCTCAATCGAAATCGCATTGCCATTTCCATCGACTTCCACGACGCCATAACGCTGTGGGTCTTTCACGATATAAGCGAAGACCGTCGCTCCCGAAGTTTGCGCTGCAGCCTGCATCAAAAGGGGTTGAAATCCGTGACCGTAAAAAATGTTATCGCCCAGCGCGAGAGCGGCGGGATTTTGGCCAACGAACTCGCGGCCGATGATGAAGGCTTGTGCCAAACCTTCGGGTCGCGGTTGCTCGGAGTAGGAAAACTGAATTCCCAACGCGGTGCCGTCGCCCAACAGTCGCCGAAAGCCGGGCAAATCGTCCGGCGTGGAGATGATCAATATCTCGCGAATGCCCGCCAGCATGAGCGTCGAGATCGGGTAATAGATCATCGGCTTGTCATAGATGGGCAGAAGTTGTTTGCTCACGGCGCGGGTGACCGGATGCAAACGAGTTCCTGCCCCGCCCGCCAGAATGATTCCCTTATACGGCAATTGTGTTTGTGTCGTCATACGAATCAAGGCTCATTCACAAAAACGGTTTGATTTCGAGGCTCGCGTTGTTTGCCGCACGGGGTTGTCTCGCGAAGATGCGAAGAGATACTCTTACGGAGGAATTGTAGCAAATGGATGTGGCTTTGTCGGCAGGCAGAAGTGGGCCATTTTTTGGGCAATGATGAATGGGAGGGACGTCGCGTGAACGAGTCATTTCTCGCACAGGACGCGAAATCCGACCCGGCCGCCGCGATAGGTTGGTTCCGATAAGTCCCGTGCGGCGGAACGAACAAGGGACGGTGCGTCGCGCCAGGCTCCGCCGCGAAACACGCGGCCCGTTCCGGTCTTTGGTCCTTTCGGGTCGTCGGTGGGAGACTCTCCATAGTAATCGACGCCATACCAATCTTGGCACCACTCGGCCACATTGCCGTGCATGTCGTACAAGCCGAACATGTTCGCTTGAAATTTTCCGACTGGGGCAGTGATCGCGAAACCATCATTCGCCTTGACTGCGTTCGTCTTGAGATTGTCGAACAGTTTGACGGCGGCCGCATCGAGCACATTGCCGACTTTCACAAGGCCCTCGGGGTCGTCGCCATTTGAGTAGCGAGTCTTCATTCCAGCCCGACAGGCATATTCCCACTCGGCCTCAGTGGGCAAGCGATACACTTTGCCTTCTGTTTTGCTGAGCCATTCGCAGAACGCAACGGAGTCGTTCCAACTCACGTTGAACACCGGATGCTCGTCAATATCGGCGAAACCGTTGTTCGACCAATTGAACTCGGGCCGACGGCGATAGGGCGAGTCGGGCGTTTTTGCGTCAAAGCCCCAGCCCCCCATTCCGTCCCGCTCGCCATCGGTTTTATAGTTACTGGTCTTGATGAATTCGCGATACTGCTTGACGGTAACTTCGTGCAGGCCGAGCAAAAACGGTTTTGTGATCCGTACCCGATGCTGCTGCTCGTCTTGTCCCCGTTTCGGCTCGTCGTCGGGCGAACCCATCATAAACTCACCTGCCGGGATGGACGCCAATTTCAATCCGATGGAATTGGTGATGGGTTCGGCAGGTTTCTTGGCTTCGTCGGCAAAAGTTGCAGTTATCAAGATGAACATTTGCAGCAGCGTCGCGATGACGGTTTGTTTCAAACTAAGCATGGTCGAAACCTTTCGGAGATGAGGATTGATTGTGCGGCACCAAAGGAGGACTCAAAAAATTCAAGAGGTTGAAGGTTGCGTGGCCTCGCTGTCCGATCCGGCAAATTTGGCGTAGAACAGGACAGTGCCGACGATTCCGATGGCGGACGCCGTCCAGAGCATGGCCTCGGGCGAAATGAAAAACCAGATCGCTCCTCCGACCAGAGGTGCGAACATTATGGCGACGCTCCGCGTTGCCCAATAGATGCCAATTGCCTGCGTGCGAAATGCAGCCGGGGCCAATTCCGTAATCATCGCCTTGCGGGCTGGCTCGCCGATCTCGCGCATTCCGCCGATGATGAACGCGACGATCAATCCCCATAACCCGTCGAGCGGGCCGAGCAACACGAGCGTCAACGGAAACAGGGCGAAGAAAATAAACGTCAGACCGATGAATGGTTTCTTGGCAGCACCTGCCCGGCTGGCGAAATGGCCAATCGGCAGATACAGCACCAAGCTCGTCACATTCATCACCGAAAGCAATACGGAGAGATAAAAGGCGGCTGCACCATAATCGGTCCAACCTCGTTTTATCAGGATGGAGATGCAATACAAGATCATAAATTCTCGCGGCATTCCGTCGCACCACCGCGCGAGGACATCGCTAATCAACAATCGGCGAAGCTGCGGATCAAACCGCTTCAGCAATTTCCAAGGATGATGCAGCGTGAGGACTTGATCGACGACAGCCGTCCGCATGAAGCGGTATTGAATCATGAGACTGATCGTGACCAGCACAATCGACACGGCAATGGCAACCCGTACGCCCGCCAATTCACCCAGCCCCGCGACGAGTGCGCCGCTGATGAAATAGGCGAACAACGAGGAGAGTCGTTTTTGAATCGACTGAAGCGAGAACGCCATAGAACGGCGTTGCATACTGAGGGAGTCTCCCACTACGCGGAGCGTGGCTGGTCCGGCAATGCTGTTCCAAATTCCGACAAACGGCAGGGCCACAAAAACGGCGTACTTGTTCGGCCAGACGAGCAAAATTGTCAGCCCGAACAACGGCAGCACATTGAACACGAGCAATGCGCGTCGAGTATTAAATCGGGCGGCGACCGTTCCGCCGAGATAAAATGCCCCGGCGTCCAAAAAGTCTTTCGCGGCCCCATACAGAGCGATGAGCAGGATTTGCGCATCGAGCCGCGTGAGATACTCCGGCATCAGCGGAGACCAGAGTTCGCCCGCCATGCCAACCAATAAAATCGCCGCTAACAGGGCACCGGTCGAGGCGTTCAAAGCCAGCCACACTCGCCAACCACCAGCGGTTGGCTGCGTTGCTTCCTCCTCCATCAAAGCACCCCCGTTTTTCAAGCGAAGTTCTCCGCGACTAAGCAACTGGAGTGAAAATAACTGTCGTCGTGGAGTTCGATAACAACTTGTACAAGCGGCGTCTCGCCGCTTCTGTAACGCGGCGA
>JAYUFG010000081.1:0-6975 GCA_043738845.1 Planctomycetaceae bacterium | reverse complement strand
GACGTCGGTGGTTTGCAAAAAGCTCGGACGGCGATTTTTGGGAATTGAGCAGGAATTGGAATACTGCTGTTGGGCCGAGAAGCGACTTCAGTTGGCGGATTGGGACAAGAACATTCAGGGTTATTCCGAGGGAGTGTTTTGGGAACGCAATAGTTTGAGTGAGCAGAAATCGGACAAGAAATCGGTCGTGGCACCACCAACATTGAGTCTCTTCGATGAGTGACCCGCTCGATTTGCTTGTATCGTTCGTTCAACAAAGCGATGGCATCCATGACAAACGTCGCCTTGGTAAGCTCGTGGTGGCGGAGTTCAATCTGACGCGAGACCGGTCGGTCTACTACGGTCCAGATTTTGCGATCCGATTTAGTTCGGCAAAATCTTCCAAGTTTTCAAATACGGTGTTGTCCCTTTCCAACCTGCGGAAGTTCGATGCTCGACCGTTTGTAGTCTGCGTTACGACACCGTTGACAAATTACCTATTTCTTGCCAACTCCACTCTCCTTCGTAAGATCAGCCATAGTTCGCAGACCCTGCGTGAGAATAACATTCGTGGTTCGTTTAATGGTTCGGACATCGCCCGCGAATTGGAAGGAATTGAAAATGTGCCGAGTAATTTTGCTCGACTGTTCGAGATCCATGCCGAAATTGGTTTTGACGGCAATCTCGCACGCCTGGTCGAGGCCACGAACGACATCTCACCCTCCGGAATTAAGTTTACGGTAACCGACGCTGGCTCAAAGAAAATTTTGGACGCACCCCGTCGCGCAAGTTTGTTTGTTGAGTCGAACGAAGCCCGGCAGCTTAAGGCCGAGCTTGACGCCAGAGTCGCAAAATACAAGAACGAAATACTACTCGCTGCCTTGATTGAAAACGGGAATGTTCGTGGTCGGGTCATTGAATACCTCGTGGCCGGTGAAGACGAGCGACTGAGGGAATCGCTGCTTGCCGCGCTGCGTGACAATTCAACCGCCCTTCCAGCATTCAAGACGGACAATTCACTCGGGGACTTTACTCGCATCTTTGACGAGTTCCACACGGAAACGGACGTGAAGACGAAGATCATGATTCTCAATTCCAATCCCAAAGCCTATAACCTCGACAAAATACTGGAGTTTCTGTCCAAAGATCGTTCCGTCTTCATGTTTTATTTTGTGGGCGTCGATCCTGGCAAAATGGTCGCGACCGTGTTGGTTTCGATGTTTCAGAAAAACTTACTGGACGCGACGATTACATTGAAACATTGGTCGGGACGAAATTCCAGAGGTGTCACGCAATTCGATGGTCGAGTGGTCGGCGACCTGATTCAGAACCCGAAGAGCGACATCGACGTTGAGAGAGCAGTGGCATTCTTACATCGGATCATCGCTCTATAATGAAAACTAGGACCGAGTCGACCACCTGCTACCTTTTTTACCCCTCACCAGACCACCCCTCACCTTTCCCCTGTTTCGCGAACGAACCAACGCTAACCTGACACACCCGTGCTTGAATTCTGCCTCAACCCCTGGCTTCTCGGCTTCACCGTCTTTGTCGGCGTGCCGATTGTGCTGCATTTGATTATGAAGCAGCAGCCGCAAAAGCTGGAGTTTCCGGCCTTGCGGTTTATTCGGCAAAGGGAGCAGTCGAATAAGCGGCGGATGAAGTTGCGACATCTATTGTTGTTGTTGCTCCGGTGCTTGGCGATTTGTCTGCTGGCGTTTGCTTTGGCCAGGCCCAGAATTTCAGCCTCGAATTTTTTGGCCGGGCAAGAAGCACCCGTCGCCGCCGCACTTGTCTTTGACACGTCGCCGCGAATGCTCAACAAGCAGCAGAACAAAACACGCTTGGACGTGGCCAAGGAAACGGCCGACTGGCTGCTGCCGCAGTTTCCCAGCGATAGTGATGTGGCCGTCGTTGATACAAGCCTCTCTGCGCCCGCCTTTTCGGTCGATCGGGGTGCGGCCAAACAAAGGATCGAGCATCTCGACGTCGTGGCCGCCGGTCGCCCACTCACGTCCATCGTGGAAGAGGCGTTGCGACTTGTCGCGGAAAAAGACAAACCGCGTCGCGAGATTTATTTGTTCACCGATCTGACGCACGGCGGTTGGTCGAACGCAGCTTCCGGTGCTTTGCGGGCAAAACTGGCCGAGGCAAAAGAGACGTCGCTCTACGTGATTGATGTCGGTGTGGCAGAGCCGAAAAATCTGAGCCTCGGCAATGTTCGCCTTTCGAGCCAGATTCTGCCGCTGGGCATTGCGTGGCGAGTGGAGACCGAGATTCAATCGCTCGGGCTGGAGGGTTCGCGCAGTGTGAAGCTGTTTCTGCCCGACAAAGAGGGGAAGCTCGAAGTTCGTCATCAGCAACAGGTGCAACTTCAGCCGGGCCTGATTCAATCGCTGTCGTTTCAGTTGGGTGGGATCACGACGCCCGGCGTTTATCAAGGGATGCTGAAGATTGACGGCGAAGATGCGTTGTCGGTCGATGACACCCGATATTTCACGGTCGAAGTTCGACCCGCGCAAAAGGTGTTGCTCGTTTCTCCGCCGCCGACGGAACGCAATGTCGATGCGTTGCGGCGGGCGTTGGTCGGTCGGTTTGAGTGTGAGACCACTTCGCTCGATGACCTGTCGAAAAAGAACATGGCGGAATACTCGGCGATTGCCCTGCTCGATCCGGCTCCGCTCTCGCCGGTCGCGTGGCAACAGTTGTCGGCCTACGTGAAGCAAGGTGGCGGGCTGGCGATTTATTTGGGTCGCAATGCGATCCCGAAAGACACGTTCAACGACCCGACGGCGATGGAACTCTTGCCCGGCAAGTTGGCGCGACAGGTCAACGCGGCCGGTTGGAAATTGCATTTGGCCCCGGAAGATTTTGAGCATCCGGCCTTGGCAAATTTCAAACCGATCCGCACCGCGACCCCCTGGGCGTACTTTCCGATCTTGCGATATTGGCAGCTTGAAGATTTGGAACCCGACACGTCGGTCGTGATGAACTATTCCGACAATCGCCCCGCGTTGCTCGAGCGAGTCGTGCCCGGCGGCAAGGGGCGCGTGTTGCTGCTCACGACGTCGATTTCTGATCCGCCGAGTGAACGACAGCCGTGGAACATCTTGGCGACGGGCGAAGGAGCGTGGCCCTTTGTCATGTTGTCGAACGAGATGTTCATGTACCTCGTCGGGAGCGAACGGCTGAATTATCTCGTCGGCGAATTGGCCGAACTTCGCGTTCCGCAGGATGGCAAGCAAAGTAGTTATATTTTGAGTACGCCGCGGGGCGATCAAATTCCGCAGACGCCCGACTTGAAGCAGGGAACGATTGGCGTGACGACGACCGACTTGCCGGGTCCGTATCTCGTTCGTTCCGGCGGAACCTCTGGCGTGCAACGTGGTTTTAGCGTGAACTTGTCGGCCGCCTCGACGAATCTGGAACGCCTGACCGAGCAGGAAGTCACCGACCTGTTTGGTGAAAAGCAATTTCATCTGGCGAAGAGTCGGGAGGAAATCGTCCGCGATTTAAGCACCGGCCGGGTCGGCTGGGAACTATACCCGCTATTATTTCTGTTGGCGGCAATCATCCTTTCGCTGGAACACTTGCTCGCCTCACGCTTTTATCGGCAAAAGGTCCAGCCCGACGCGGTTTCGCGGAAGCGAGTGGAGCCGGAGGGAGCGATCCCGTAGTTCAGGTACCCCGTACCTGACAGGAGAGTCGTTCGTTGCACAGAAAGGGTGTTTGCGAAAATGGCGGATTGGAAATCGGCGGCCGAAAAAGCCGCCAAAACGGCGAAGTGGGCGACGACGATGACCAAGTGGCTCATCGCCCGTACAAAAGGCCGAACGACATGGCAAATCGTCTCATTCTGTGGCCCCAACGGTTGTGAATCAGCCGGTATTGTCGATCTGATCGCAGTACGAAAGGATCATCGGCCACCCAAGCCAGGATTCAAACGTGGCGACCTACTCGAAATCGTGATCATCCAAGTGAAAGGCGGAAATGCGTCCTGGCCTTCGCCGGATGATATCCTTCGGTTGCGACAAGTGGGACGTCACTATCGTGCGAAAAATATCGTCTTGGCCGTATGGAAAAAGGGCAAGGCACCGACGTTCTATCGCATGAAGCAAACCGTTGCCGAAGGTTGTCATGTCAGGGATGCGTGGTTGGAATTGAAAAGCATTACCGAGGTTTTTGATTAGTCTTGTGCCACGTGTTGGATTTTCTCGCGCTCTCGTCGTATCTGTCAGGTACGGGGTACCTGACCTACAATACTCATTTGGACAAATTCGGGACTTCAATGGTATACTGATTTCGTTTCCGGAATATACCACCCATCCCCATCATTCAAACGTCGCCAGTAGGTGCAACATGAAAGTCAAAGTGGTCATTGAACGAGGAGAAGACGGGTATTTTGTCGCCCACTGTCCGGCACTCAAGAGTTGTTGGTCGCAAGGCAAAACCCGCGAAGAGGCCTTGGTCAACATTCGTGAAGCCATTGCTCTCTTTTTAGAACCAGAGTCGGCGGAGGTCGAGCAGACGGCCGAACGTGAGGTTGTCGAGTTGGCCCTATGAAGCTCCCTCTCCTTTCCGGTCGTCAAATCGTCGCGGCCCTACAACGGCTTGGTTTTGTCGAGCTACATCGGCGGGGTAGCCATGTAAAAATGGAACATCCCGACGGCAGACGGCTCGTGTTCCCCTTTCACGACGAAGTTGATCGCCGCACGCTCAAAGGTGCCTTGCAGGACGCGAGCGTGAACGTCGAAGAATTCCTGGACGCGGTAAAGTAACCCGTCGCGTAGCCTCTCTCATTCATCCTTCATCGTTCTGCATTCATCATTTCCCCTCATGTCCAACTGGATCCTCTCCCCCGTCTTCGACAGCCTGACCTTGGTCGGTGGACTGGGGATCGGCATGTTCGCGCTCTGGTTGTGGGGAGCGTTGGTGACAAGGACGACGCCGAAACGACGCTGGACCCTGGCCGGGATTCGGCTCGTGATTATTATCCTCACGCTGCTCGGCTTGTTGCGGCCGACCCTCGTGAGTAAGGAACTGAAGCCGCAACGCTCCACGATTGTCTTCCTCCTCGACCGGTCGAAGAGCATGATGGTCGGCGACGCGCTCGGCGGAACAACCCGCTGGGACGCCCTGCAAAAGACGATTCAAGCCGCCGTCCCGCTACTGCGACAGTTGAACGAAACCTACGAGTTGAAACTCTACACGTTCGATTCCGACGTGCAGGCGATCAACTTCGACGGCCAAGAACTCAAACTCGGCGGGCCGCCCGACGGTCCGCAAACGGCGATTGGCTCGTCGCTGCGTGAAACCATCCAGCGCGAGGCGGGCAAGCAACTGGCGGGCGTGTTTCTCTTGAGCGATGGTGCCCAAAACTCGCAAGCTCCGAAGGACTTGCCTCCGCAAACGGCCGCCCGAGAACTCGCCTCGCTGGGCGTGCCGCTGTATACGATTGTGTTTGGGCAAGCTCGCTCCGCGGGTCAAAGTCGCGACGTGGCTGTGACGGAGGTCGTCGAAGATCACGAAGTTTTCGTCAAGAATCAGTGGAACGCGAACATCAACATCCGCGTCGATGGTTTCGTCAATCAGGAAGTTCCGGTTCGGCTTGAATGGGAAACGGCCCCAGGCAGCGGCAAGTTGGAAGTCGTCGCGACGAGCAAGGTCCGTCCCGATCAAGATGGCGTGTTGCTCCCCTTGGAGTTCACCCACTTTCCGCAAATGGATGGCGAGTTCAAAGTGACCGTTCGCGCGGCAGAGATGCCCGGCGAACTGGTCAAAGCGAACAACGAAATGAGTACGTTCGTGACCGTTCTCAAAGGTGGTTTGAACGTACTGTATCTGGAGGGAGAGTTGCGGGTTGAGCAGCGTTATCTGCGGCGGTCGCTCGATTCGTCGCCGAACATTCACGTCGATTATTTGCGAATCGACCACAACGACGAAAAAACGCGAGGATACGATCTTTCTAAACAGTTTGCCAAAGGCAAGTACGATGTGATCATTCTCGGCGATCTGGACGCGGTCACGTTTCGACCTGCCGATTTAGAGGCGTTGCGGGATCGCGTGCGCGAAGGGGCGGGCTTATTCACGCTCGGCGGGTTTCACACCTATTGGCCCGGCGGATATAGCCCGACGCCACTGGCCGATGTGTTGCCCATCGAACGGGGTTCGCACGACAGCACGATGCGACAAAACTTCAACGACAAAATTCGGGCGGAATATCACTTGTCCGGTGCCGTGAAGATGCAGCCCGCCACGCCATTTGGAATTCAATCGCCGCTGATGCAAATCGCCCCGGCCGACAAGAACGCAGCGGCCTGGGACGGGCTTCCGCCGCTGGAGGGTGCGAATCTATTGCCACCGTTGAAGGCGACCGCCCGTGTCTTGGCGGAAACGCCTGATAAAATTCCGCTGCTGGTTTCGCAAGAGGTCGAGTCGGGTCGCGTGTTGACGTTTGCCGGAGACTCGACTTGGAAATGGTTTTTGAAGGGGCACGCCACGGAGCATAAGCGATTTTGGCGACAGGCGATCTTTTGGCTCGCGCGAAAAACATTCGACGATGCGGTCGGAATTCGGCTGGAGCAGCGACGTTTTATGCCGGGCGGGCGGGTCGAATTCACTGCCGCAGCGAAAGGGGCGGACAACCAACCTTTGGCCGACGCCGCCTTCACCGCCGAAGTTCTCCGACCCGACGGCAAGAAACAGGCCGTCGCGCTCGGTCGCATCGGCGACCAAGCGTCGGGCAGTTTCACCGACACTTCGCAGACCGGCGACTACACGGTTCTCGTCACCGCCACCCACAACGGTGCGCCGCTGGGTCAGGCGAAAGCTCGCTTTGTGGTTTATGAACAAGATTTAGAATTGACGAACGCTTCGGCTCGGCCCGACTTACTTGCTGGCCTGGCGACTCTCACTCGCGAGTCAGGCGGCAAGGCACTGGCTCCTGAACAATTGAACGACCTGTTGCAAGAGTTGCAACAGAAGCCCCGCGTGGCC
>JAYUFG010000080.1:0-6994 GCA_043738845.1 Planctomycetaceae bacterium | reverse complement strand
GGGAGTAAACCCGGCACTTTCAAAAAAAAGATCGTCATGATCGGTCGCCGCAATCCAGTTTTCACTCGCCACCAACAAAAAGTAACAGCCTCGTAGTGGCGACCCCCGAATAGCCGTCGGAAAATCGCAGCGCAACCCTCGGTACGATTCTCCCGACAACCCCAGCCGCGTGGCGGCGACATTTGCATAGCCGGGGGTGTAGCGCAGCGCAACCCCTGGATTCGCCCACCCAAACCCACACAGCCGCGTCAGCGGCGACACACCGCCCAACCGCTTTGCGCGTCCCGCGACTCGGTTGATTTCGGTCCTTCGCTCTGCGACAATTGGACAGATCATGGCCGTGCCGTCGCTTGACGATGGAGTTCGGACCGCTGATACGACCCACCTCGCAGCGACTGCGTGAAAACTGACCGAGGCCGAGCGATGACGTTGAAATGAATGCCTCTTGGCTGCGCCCAAGGTTGCAAGCAACCTTCGCCACCCGCGAGTACGAACTGCCCGGCGAACACTCACTGCAATAAACCGTTCGTCCGCCACAGAATCGCGAGTGATGCATGTCAGAACTAGAGAACTTTCGACGCCTACTCGACGAGATTGACGGATTCCTGGATTCCTATGATCCGGAACACTGGAACCAGGTGTCATTCTTGGCGACCTAATTGCCGCGCGTTCAGCCCAGCGGCCGATTCTTGAGAAAGCTGTCCAATTGGCCAGCGACGGGCTGACAAAATACCCTTTCAATGCCGAGTTGCTTCGCAGGAGAGCCATTGCACGCTCATTAATCGTCACGCCCGAAATGAACTATCCAGAGATCGAATTGGCCGAGGATGATTTACGCGTGGTTTTGGCCGTCGAGCCAAATAACTTACATGCCGCATTTGAATTGCTCGATGCAATGTTCACGTTCAGTGGTATGGATGACAAAGAAGTCGCTGAACTCGCCGAGTTCTGTACGAGAAAGGCAGAAAGTATCCTTCTTCAAACGATATCACTGCAAATCAAAGCACTCGGGTATGCCAGCGAACACGTTGACGCCCAAGCTGTTTATGATTGTTGGATACATCGTTTTCCGGAATGCGAACTGCTAAAGTCCGCAAAAGAGGAAGCTGACTCCATGAAGGTGTCGTAACAACAACTTGCACCGCAACCGCGCGCCTTGGCAACTTCCACCATATCATTTTCCGCAGCCCGCGTCCCACCGGTCAGTTGATTTCGCTCCCCCTTTCGCCGACAATAGAAGACTCCGCATTTTCGCGGACGAGCGTCATGTCAGTCCCCCAAACTCACAACTAACAAACTGATCACCGACCACGAAATGTCCGAGTTATCACGATCAACGCCGGGGCAGGGCAGGGGGGTGCAACTTTCCACCAAATGGAAAATTGCCATCAGCATGTTCGTCTCCGCACACTTGCTCGCCGTCTTCGCCGCTCCCTGGTCCTTGCCGCCCTCCAGCGATTTGTCGCAAGAACTGGCCCGTTCGTTTCGGCCCTATTTAGAAATCACCCGGTTGACCGCCGGTTATCGCTACTTTGCCCCGCAGCCCGGCCCGAGTCATATCATTCGATATTCACTCACAATGGCCGACGGGTCGAGGATCAAAGGTCAATTTCCCGATATCAACGAACATTGGCCGCGACTGTATTATCATCGTCATTTTATGTTGACGGAGTATCTCAATGCGGTCCATCCCGAGGAGCCTCCGCCAGGCACCGACCGGAATAGTCCCGACTTTAAGATTCGTCAGATGCGAACTGCCGAACTGCAAAAACAGTTCACTGCCTATGCACAGTCCTATGCACAACATCTGATCCACGTCCACGGCGCGACGAAAGCGACGTTGACGCTCGTGCGGCATGAATTTCCACACCCAGTGGAATTCGCTCCGCAGTCGTATCCGATACCCGGCGAACCGGAACGACTTCCCGGCCTTGATCCGCTCCACGATCCACGCTTTTTTCACGTCGTCGCCGAATATAACGCGGTCGCTGACCACAGTGTACCCACTGACAAAATAACTGTACCCACGGAAAACAAACCCAGTGTACGCACTGAAAACAACACAGAGGCCCAACCATGACAGGGCAGGGGGGTTATCTTCGCACGTGGCTCTCGGAAGGAGTCGCCGGGTGGAACCGTTTTTGGTTCACGCCGGTCGATTCGCACACGTTGTCGCTCATTCGGATCTGTGCTGGCGCGATGTTGTTTTACACGCATCTCGTTTGGTCCATTGGACTGGAAGCCTTCTTCGGGCCGAAGGCTTGGATCACACTCGATGCGATTCGCTCGTTGCCGTTTAAGGGGCCGCCGGGGCAAAATTCATCCTGGTGGGATCGCGATTTTGCCTGGAGCTATTTCTATTGGATCGACTCGACCGCCGTGTTGTGGATCGCCCATATCGCTGCCTTGATCGTGTTTGCCATGTTGACGTTTGGCATTTTTACCCGGGTCACGTCAGTCCTGTCCTACTTGGCAATGGTGTCGTATGCGAACCGCGTTCCCGGCGCATTGTTCGGACTCGACGAGACGAACACAATGATCGCGATCTATTTGATGATCGGAGCCAGCGGTGCCCATTGGTCGTTCGACGCTTGGTGGAAACAGCGGCAGGGCAGGGCAGGGGGGGCGACTGCGGCCGCCGGTTCCAACGTGCCAGATTATTCGCCGCCGCCAAGTATTTCGACCAACATCGCGATCCGGCTGCTGCAACTCCATTTGTGTATTGTCTATCTGTTTTCAGGTTGGGGAAAACTTCAGGGAGAGGCGTGGTGGAATGGATACGCGACCTGGGGGGCGGTCGCCAATTTGGAGTATCAATCGCTCGACATGACGTGGCTCGCGAGCCATCCCTTCCTAATCTCGGCCCTGACCCATCTGACCGTGTTTTGGGAAGCGTTTTACATCGCTCTCATTTGGCCCCGCTGGACCCGACCGATCATGCTCTTCATGGCGGTGCTGGTCCACGGCGGCATTGGACTATTCTTGGGGATGAAAACTTTCGGCCTCGCCATGCTCATCGCCAACATGGCCTTCCTCCCACCACAACTCATAAAACGAATCTTCACGCGGCGAATTCGCCCCAATTCGACAACCAAACGCGCCGCCGGTTAGCACCCCGTCGGTTAGACGCGACGCGATAGCGGAGCGCGTTCCCGTGTAATCCGAAAAATACCCACCAAAATACGTATTCATTTCATAAATTGCCGCATCGCAAACTATCTAAGCTACCCAATTTATCTCATATTCGATTCATACATGCGATTCAAACGACTGACTGAAACGCCATTTTCTGACAAAAACCCATTGGACTCTTAAAACGCCACAATACTCGTTTTACCGGCGTTTTTGCGATTTTTGACCACCTAAAAGTCGCCGCAGTTCGTGTTTTTCGACTTGGTGGAGTTAATTTGCCGCCATTGAACGGACCCGTTTTCTCCGCATATACTGAGCGATTGTCCATTTTTGCCCTAATTTGTCGTTTCCGAGGAGAAAAACGTGTTCGAGTCGAATCCGAAACGAGTCATTAGCCTTGGATGGAACACAGCCCGGCTTAGCCGGAACCAAACGCTCAGCAAGTCATTACCGCACAACTCCTGACGCTCGCCACCTGAAAACCCGCGCGGATTTTCAACATTTGTAGTTCAGATAGGGCAGGGCAGGGGGCTAAACCGAAAGACACTTTGGCGAAATGTAACGGCCGTCGCACAACCTACTTTTCTTCCCGTTTCTCTCCTCCTTGTCTCTGTCTCTGCGCCCTTGGCGTTCTCTGCGTTTCTAATTCTTCGTATTTGGAACGCGGAGGAAAGCAGAGGAGGAAATTTGTGCTTGAAAATCAGCATGTTACCGACGTTTCTTTTCGGTCAAACTTGTTGATCCAAGACTATTTTTGCGTTGCTCTATACGCTAATGGCGTCAGTTCGTAATAGCGTATCATTTCGGTGCCCGTCATTTCCAATGCTTTTGGTTTTGACCGGGTATTTGTGACCACTATCAGCCGAAAGTTCTTGTCGTCACGGGCCGCCTGCACTTCGTTGCGTGTGATCACGAACTCAGGGTCGTTTCCCGATACGCCCTTAACCTCCAGATGAAGTTCCGTCTCCCCCTTTTTCGTCGCGATGAGATCGTATCCGCATTTTTCTGCTTCGCAGGACGTTACCCGATATCCTCGTTTTTTATAGAGCTTCGTTACAAATCGGATTGCCGCTTTTTCGACCTTTCGATTTTCCTCTGGATCTCTTCCAAATAGGATTGATTCGCGAACATCGGATGGAGGCTTCTTGGGCGGCTTCCTACGCATTCGTTGTTTTAGAAATCGGGCCTGCTCAGGAGTCAGATTCACTTTTCCCTGTGGGGAGCGCGGCCATCCCCATTCCGGAAATTCACTTCGTAGCTCCACGGGCGTGATTGGAACCTGAATCATGCGGATGTTTCCCACTCGCACTTCAAAGGGCCAATTGTCGCCGGGTTTCGCGTCGGACATCGCTTCGCCTACGGAAGTAATCGCCATAACGGGTTTCGAAATATAGAACCATAATTCATCACCGGCGACAATATCCTTTGTGCATGACCAACCTTTGAATTGCTTTCCCTTGGCTGCGGCCTTTCGAAGCATTGTTTCATCGCCGTCATCATCACGATGGTCGGGGAAGCCGAAAAGTAGGACAGATTTTTTGGGCATTGGTGCATGGTTTCTCGGGAAGTCCCGGTTCGTGGATTTCTCTTGAGATCATAAGCACATCCGTTTCCGTTCGTCAATCTGCAAAAAATCGGTGTTTCCATCGGAAAATTGCAATACAAATCGGACCCGCATGGAAAACCCAAGCGAATTACGGCATAATAGGCCATTCCCGATGCGTGTTCACGCCATGATTGCGCATCGTCACGCACTTCTGTTTCACAATTTTGTTTTCCGAGGAGTAAAACGTGTTCGAGTCGATTGCCGTTGTGGGTGCCACGGGTGCGGTGGGGCGGATCATTGTGCAGCTTTTGCAAGAACGAAACTTCCCCTGCCAAAAGGTCAAGTTTCTGTCGTCGGCCCGGTCGGCAGGCACGAAAATCCAATTTCGCGGCCAAGAACACGTCGTCGAGGAAATGACGCCGGAGTCGTTCGAGGGAATCGACATCGCCATCGGCAGCACGCCCGATGAAACCGCCCGCGATTTCGCCCCCTGGGCCGTCGAACGGGGCTGCATTGTCGTGGACGAGTCGGGCTACTGGCGGATGGACCCAAAAGTTCCTCTGATTATTCCCGAAGTCAATCCGCAGGCCGTCCACGAACACGCCGGGCTGATCGCCAGTCCGAATTGCTCGACCACGCAAATGGTCGTCGCCCTCAAACCGCTGCATGACGCAGGCAAGGTCAAGCGGGTGATCGTCAGCACGTATCAAGCGACCAGTGGAGCCGGGTTGGCCGGTGTCCGCGACTTAGAAAACGGCACGCACATGTTCCTTCACGGCAAGAATTATCAATACGAAACATTCGCCTATCCGGTTGCGTTCAACCTGATCCCACAAATTGGCGGGAACAAGTCTCAGGGTTACACGTCGGAAGAAATGAAGATGCTCTACGAGACGCGAAAAATTCTCGGCGACGATTCGATCCAAGTTTGTCCGACCGCCGTTCGCGTCCCGGTTGCCAATTGTCACAGCGAGAGCATCCTGGTCGAGACGGAGAAGAAAATCACGGCGGCCGAAGCTCGCAAGTTGTTCGCCGCATTTCCGGGGATCATCGTCGTGGACGATCTCGATAACAAACAGTATCCCATGCCTTTGACATGCAATGGTCGTGATGAGGTCTTTATCGGGCGAATTCGCGAAGACCTGTCGAGTCCGAACGGCTTGGCCTTTTGGTGCGTGAGCGACAACCTTCGCAAAGGCGCCGCGACGAACGCCGTGCAAATCGCCGAGTTGATTATTCGCGAAAAGGCGGTCGGCAAACGGAAGCTGCAAAAGGCGTAAGCACGAATGCGCCGCTTAAAAATCACGCTTGCCTATGATGGGACTGACTATGGCGGCTGGCAAAGTCAAGCCGATGGCCGCACCGTGCAGGATGAATTTGAAGCCGCGTTAGAACGAGTGGCGGGCGAGTTCATTCGGACGGTGGCCAGTGGCCGGACCGATGCAGGCGTTCATGCCATCGGTCAGGTGCTGCATTTCTCCACGACCAGCACTTTGTCAGCCGAGATTTTTCAAAAAGCTCTGCACGCCGAACTTCCGCGCGATATCGTGGTGTTAAACAGCGAAGACGTCCCAGAAGATTTTCATGCGATTCGTTCGGCCCAGCGAAAACGCTATCGGTACGCGATTGACGATGGAGTCTTGCCGGATGTTTTTGCACGACGTTATGCGTGGCGAGTTTTTCCGCAACTTGATGAAGAGGTAATGCGGCGGGCGGCAGCGGCGTTGATCGGCACGCACGATTTTGTTAGTTTTCAAACCGGCGGGTCCGAACGCTTGACAACGGTCCGAACGGTATTTGAGATCAACATCCAGCGTGGCAGGGCAGGGGAGGGGAGGGCCGGGTTCTCCACGGCGAACCTGTTGCACGTTGAGGTCGAGGCCGACGGCTTTCTCTACAACATGGTCCGCAACATCGTGGGGACGTTGGCGTCCGTCGGGCGAAAGAAGCAGCCGGAACATTGGCCAGCGGAAGTTTTGGCGGCGAAGGATCGGCGGGCGGCGGGGCCGACTGCGCCGCCGCAGGGGTTGTGTTTGCTGCGAGTGATGTATTGATCTCTCGCTCCGCTGCGCGTCGCGGCTAAACATTGATTTCGCAGTGATGTGAACGGTTTTTGCGGTTGTTCCGCTGGTTCTGGCTGGGTAAAATAAGGAGGGTTAAGCGTCACGTCGTTGGAACGTGATTGCCCCTTTCTCTCGCCCCTTAAACTGATCGAGTCCCGCCGTGGCTGTTGCTGCACAAGAACGGATTGGACCCTATCGCGCGTTGCGAGTGATTCGCACCGGCCAGATTTGCCAGATCGTCGAGTGTATGCGG
>JAYUFG010000079.1:0-18448 GCA_043738845.1 Planctomycetaceae bacterium | reverse complement strand
GTCGTCCCATGCGACCAAGATACCTGCCCCGCAGCGTCGTGTCAACAAACGGTTCCTGACACCTTTTTCATGCGGATAGAAAACAACGCAGCCCGCCGCGCGAAGCCGTGTTCAGGATGGAACGGGCAGTCGCGTGGCGGGCTGGTTGCTGTTTGGGATGTCGTCGGCCGGGTTGGGGTCAAGACACCTTTCGTCGGCCAACATGCGATGAAGGATGGCCTTCAATCGGCATTGATCTTTAACAGGTTCTTCACTCTCCGGGGCCGGGTGTGACGGTCGGAGCGGGCAAGTACCCATCCGAAATCACTTCGCCGCCCGAAAATTTCGACGCGCTGCCCATCATCGGGCCGCCGCGACCGCACGACTCACAACCGCCGTTGCTCGATCCGGGCATCGTACTGCCCATCATGGCCATGCCGGACGATCCGCAGGTTGAGCAAGCCGGAGCAGAGCCGCAGGTCGAGCAAGTTGGGCCGGAATTGCAAGTGTTGCAGGTGCCGCAAGTATTGCAAGGGCTTTGGCAAGTCGCGCAGCCCGGTTGTAATGCTGAGAGCAAGGGGCGTCCAGCTTCGTGGTGACCACAAAGCCGTCCGAGTCCCAGACTGTCCATGGAACTGCAACCGGTCAAGCCGGCCAAGGCAATCGCTACCACCGTCAAATTCAACAACTTCTTCATAATATCTCCCTTCAGAGGACTTGGTTTGCTGGCGTTACTGTGGGCGTAACGAACTCTACCCCACGAATGAACGTGGGGCAAATTCCACACGATGTTTTTTTTCAACGCGACGTTGAAATTCTCCAACACCCGCACCCGGAATAGGTGGTAGAGTTCCTACGACGAAAAACCGGCAAAAAAATTATTGTGTCGCAAACGGGCTGAGTGGCGACCAATAAGCAGACCCACAATGGGGTTTGCGACGAGGAACGGGACGTTTCTCGCCGGCCGGGCACAAAGCACCCACCAGTTTGGCAACGGAATGCGCAATGTTGGATCGGAATGAAATACGTCGATTGGAATGTCGTTTTATTGTTATTGCGAACTCTGTTGGAACTTACCACGATCATGTCTCTGATCCGATTCACCTCACGCTGCCGCGCCGTGATAGTTTCAAACTCGCAACGATCAACTCAAACCGGGTTGCATCGGTCGGCGTTGTTCGTATTGTTGGTGCTTGCCGCTTCTGCTTTAGTTGGAACATCTCCTGAGAACGCGACGGCCGGATGTCCCGTATGTACGAATTCAGCGGCGATTACGCGAACGCAAGATCAGGTGTGGCTGATTAGTTCGCGGGGCGTCGACTGTCCCGACAACGTGACTTCAGACGTCACACTGCCCACGAGCCAGTTCGACCTGACCGCTCGCCAATGGCAGGCCAGCGATCTCAATAAGTTTCTCGCGGCCGATGATGGCCATACACGAACGGTCGTTTTCGTACACGGAAATCAAACCACGGCGGAAGAGGCACAAGAAATCGGACTAGTGCTCTATCGCGATTTAGCATCGGATGCGAAGGATGATCGCCCGCTCCATTTCGTTATCTGGTCCTGGCCCAGTGATCGCGTTGGCGGAACGCAATTGAACGACGTGCGCGTCAAAGCTCCGCGGGCCGATGTTGCCGGTTACTATCTGGCGACCGTCGTGAATCGGATGAATTCGCAAACGCCCACGACGATGATCGGTTTTAGTTATGGTGCTCGGGCGATCACTGGTGCGCTGCAACTTGAAGCGGGCGGACAACTGTGCGGCTGGACTTTGCCGAAGAAGCAAGCTCGGGCTGCGGCCAATGTCGCCCTGCTCGGTGCTGCTGAGGACAGCGATTGGTTATTGCCCGGCCAAAGAAACGACCAGGCCCTTTCGCAAACTGAACATTTGCTGAACGTATATAACTCCAGCGATCATGTGTTGCGGTTTTATCATTTCATCTATGGTCGCCGCTGCAATGCCGACGCCCTGGGCTACGTCGGGTTATCGACGGGCCAATTGACTGCGGAGCAACGGGCGAAAGTCAGCCAGTGTGACGCGGGCAGCACCATTGGCTCGGAGCATAGCTCGAACAATTATCTGCGGTCGCCATGCCTGCTGGCAAAAATGCGACCCCTCGTGTTTGAAGTGCCCCTCCAAACGGCCGCCAAACCGGCGAAATAGCGAAAAAAACGCTCGCTTGAATCGGCGACTGCACTGCTAGCGTCGTCGAAGCGAACTGTCTTGTCGCCAAGGTCATCGGCTCCTATACTTCCCGCCCTGACAGGGTACGAAATGGTCGTGCTGAGAGGATTCCGCACGAATTTTCCCCCCGGATTCACCGATTGGCCGCGCAAGCGAAGCAATACTCGCCGCAGTTTCACTGGTTAGCCGCGCAAGCGAAGCGAGAGATAGTCTCATTCAGCAAGGAGGCTGAAGATGGCAAAGTTCAAAACGTTTTTCTATTCGACTTTTTATTCTTATTCGATTGGTTCCCCATTGTGTCGTTCGACATCGAGTCGCATTGCGATCACGTTGTTGATGCTCTGCGCTACGACGACCTGGAGTCAAACGCCCGGCGGGTCAGGCGAGGCCACTCGCTACTCGTCGTCGGGAATTGGCGGAACAGCCTTGCCGTCAAATCCGACTGCGACCACCGCCAACAATCCGGACAGCGGCTCGTTCATGGGTAACTGGCGGACGCCGGGCGAGGCGGGCACGACGATTCCTGCGACCAGTCTCCCCGCGAATCCACTTCTCTCACCGCGAGTCGGTGCAAACAACGGAATTCCTGCTGCGACGTTGTCACCCAGTAATCCAACGGGCACATCGTCGAGTGGCGCAGGTTCAGCACCCGGCAGTCCACCATTCGGCGGCGCGGCGGCGACCAGTTTGCCCATTCGCGGACCAGCCACCACGCCCAAAAGACCCATCGCGAAAATCACCAACGGCAATGGCGCACTCCCCAATGATCGCGGGCAAATTTGGCGCGAGTATGACATTTCTCCGTTCACAGCGCGGGGCACACAAAACTCAAGTCGGCCGGAGCAAGCCATCGTCGAATGGATCCTCCGCGAGACTGGTTACGAAGCGTGGCATTCCGAACCGCTAGGTCTGTTGTCGGCCGATTCAAAGCGGTTGCGGGTCTATCATACGCCGCAAATGCAGGAACTTATCAGTGAAATCGTGGATCGATTTGTGAATCCCGAAACCGAGCAACAGGCTTTCAGCTTGCGAGTTTTAACCGTTGGAAGTCCCTCATGGCGAACTTCCGTCGCGCGAGTGTTGCGACCCGTGCCCGTGCAAACACAAGGAGTGCAAGCGTGGCTGTTGTCTAAGGAAGATGCGGCCGTCCTGTCGGCGGAGCTAAAAAAACGAAATGACATTCGTGAGCACAGTGCGCCACAGATGTTGGTGTTCAATGGTCAGGGTGGCAACGTTGCCAATGTTCGTCAGCGAAATTACGTACGTAACATCACGCTCAAGCCGGAAACTTGGCCCGGCTTTGAACCGGAAATGGCTCAACTGCAGGAGGGCTTTGCCGTCGATATTCATCCGCTGGTCGCCATCGACAGTCAAACGGTTGACGCCGTCGTGAAATGCAATATCGATCAAATTGAACGGATGGTTCCCGTGACGCTCGACGTGCCGACGCAAGTCAATCCGCGACAGAAGCAACAGATTGAAGTGCCGCAGTTGATTAGTGCCCGACTACACGAGAAGTTTCGCTGGCCGCTCGATCAGGTTTTGTTGATCAGCATGGGCGTGGTGGCGTCGCCGACCGCGACCGATTCTAATCCGCTCAAGGTTCCATTCGTGGGAAACACGTCTGGTCGGGCCGATTTGCTGTTGCTTGTAGAGAGTCGCGGCAAAGTCAGCAAGCCGCCCGTCGTTCCCTTGACCACATCGATCCCGCTCACACCCTCCGTGCCGGGCATAAAAACTCCGGCGAACCCATCGGCCGCTAGTCCGCCCGCACCGGCGAATTTTGGCCGAATGCCGAAGTAGACGAACCCAACCAACTACTGGCAGTATCACCAAAAAGGCGATTTGACAATCGACGAACCGGGATAATTTTAGAACGTCTTGCGGCTGTCCAACAGAATTGTGACGGGGCCATCGTTGACGAGAGCGACTTGCATCATCGCGCGAAAACGGCCAGTCGCAACGGAAAGCCCCCGCTCGCGGGCAGCGACGATGAACTGCTCATAGAATTGTTCGGCGAGTTCCGGCAGCGCGGCGGAATCAAAGCTGGGCCGCTTTCCTCGCCGACAATCGCCGAGGAGTGTGAATTGGCTTACGACGAGCAACGCTCCGCCCGACTCGACGAGCGATAAATTCATCTTGCCTGTCGCATCCTCAAACACACGCAGGCCCACGATTTTCTCGATCAGATAATTTAGGTCGTTGGTCGTATCGTTTTTTTCCACGCCGAGCAATACGAGCAAGCCGCTGCCAATCTGGCCGACGATTTCGTCGTCGCTAGTCTGATTTTTGACACGGACGGAAGCCTGACTCACACGTTGCACGCAGGCTCGCATCGGTATGACTCTTTGAACGGATTGAAGATTACAGGTGAGTAACGTCGCCAAAGTACCGATATTTTTTGTGGTTCACACGGGCAGAGCCAGTGGCACATAATCCCACAATCAAGGTGTGACAAAGTGCTAGGAACTTCGCGTTTCCGCCAACATGCCAGCCACTCGAATCGCCTCGATCATACTGCTCGTTTCGGCGCGACCTTGCCAAGCCAAATCGAACGCTGTTCCGTGAGCGACGCTCGTTCGCACGATGGGCAGTCCAAGCGTGATGTTCACTGCGCGGTGCATCCCCAACAACTTCAACGCGATGTGCCCTTGATCGTGATACATCGCCACAACCGCATCGAAGTGACCATCTCGGGCACGAACCAGCAGCGAGTCGGTCGGCAACGGGCCTTCAAGGAGCAGCCCTTCCTTTCGCCCAAGTTCAACGGCTGGCCGAATAATCCGTTCCTCTTCGTCGCCAAAGAGTCCTTCTTCGCCCGCATGAGGATTGAGCGCACAGACGCCGATGCGGGGTGCAGCGGGCGTCATTTGGTTAGGGACATCTTTTTTCGTCGCGACGATCAATCGTCGCATGATCTGATCGGCCATTCGCGACTTGGCGAGGATCGCCTCGACGGAGAGATTTGCAAAGACATCGCGCAGGGCCATGTGGAGCGTAACATGAACCACTGCGAGACCGTTTCGGCCGAGAATGTTTGGCCCGTGCGACAAGTAGAGCATCATCGCAAAATCACGGATGCCACACAATTCAGCCAGGAGTTCCGTGTGACCGGGATAATGGTGGCCCGCCCGCCAAAGTGCAGCCTTGTTCAGCGGGGCGGTGGTGATCGCCTCGACCTGTTTCGACTTTGCCAATTCGGCCGCACACAGGAGTGCGTCATACGCTGCCTGACCACCGCGCGGATCGATCACACCGGGAGGCACTTCGGCCGCGTCCTCGCGACAACCAGGGAGGCAAGGAATCACGTCGGGCGTGGAACGGACCTCGTCGGGCGAGGAGATTTCAACGACCTCAACCGGTTTTTGCAACAGCCGCACGGCTCGGCGCAGAACTTCCGGATGACCGACGACCATCGCCCGGCAATTCGCGTGAATCGTCGGATCGGTCCAGGCACCGACAATCGTTTCCGGTCCAACGCCGGACGGATCGCCCATCGTGATTGCAATGCGGGGAAGGTTCATACCGTATGCGAAAGTATCTTAGAGAGATCGTAAAACGAACGACTTAGGTTCGGTAATTTTCCAACAGCATTTTGTTGCCCGATGAAACCAGCAAATAAAAGTCCAGCCTCTTCCGTAAGAGAGCAGATCGCGGCGACAGTGTCCAGCTTGTTGAGCCGATTGGCATTACCTTTCATGGACTCCCAATTCGATTGGGTGCTTACGCCCGATCGATCGGAAAGGCCACCACTTCGCTCAGGCTGTTCGCACCCAGTGCAACCATCACAAGTCGGTCGAAGCCGAGCGCGACGCCCGTGCAACTTGGCAAACCATAATCCATCGCGGCCAAGAGCCGACTCTCCTCCGGCAGCATCGGCTTTCCGTCGGCCTGACGTTGTTGATTATTGCGGCGATTGCGAACACGCAAAACCGCCGGGTCGAGCAATTCGTGATAGCCGTTTGCCAACTCCACACCGCGAACATACAACTCAAATCGCTCGGCGACCGGCGGCTGTTCGTCGCGAACCTGCGCAAGAGCCGACTGGCTCGCCGGATAGTCAAACAAAATCGTTGGCTGCTTGAGACCCAGAAACGGCTCGACCAACTCGCCGAGCAACAACTCGAGCCAACCGTCGCGATCATTCAAATCGAGACTTTTCGGAACGAAAATATGTTTCCGCCGTGCAATGTCCACCAAATCGTCGATCAAAGCTGTGTGCGGATGGCAGCCAACAAATTGTAAAAAGGCGTCGGCGTAACTGATCTCTTGGGCTGGTCCCAGTGACAACAACGCCTCAGACAACTCCCCCAGCAGTTTGCGGCCCACCTCGTAGGAGTCGCCGCAACGATACCATTCGAGAATCGTGAACTCGGGATTATGCAGAGTCCCCCGCTCACCGTTGCGAAACGCCCGCGTGATTTGATAGATGGCTTTTCCACCCGCCACGAGCAATCGCTTCATGCCGAACTCAGGCGACGTTTGCAACCACAGCCGCCGACCGTGATCGGGAAAGCGGGCATCCTCGGCTAGCGTCGTCGCGAACGGATCGAGATGTCGATCCACAACGACATCGGCGGAAAGGATCGGCGTTTCGACCTCCAGAAAACCCCGCTCGTCAAAAAACGCTCGCGTCGCACGCAACAATTTGGCGCGGACCTGGATCGCGTGCCAAGTGGCGGTCGGTTGAAAATCAGCGGCGGATTCCGATTCGGTCATCCTCCGATGATACTTCGCCAGAGGCCGAATGGGAAAGCGGGCCAAACCATTCATGCTGACGATTCTTGATTGCAACCAACTGCGATATTCGACGACTCTGTCTGTTTTCGGCCACGTAGACCCGGCTGCCGAATTCAAGATTTCCGCCAGTCCCGGCGGCACGAAACAGCGACCACTGAACCATTGAAACGCGAATTGTCGTTCGTCACGCGACCGACAAACCCATTGCCAATCGCAACAAGACGGTCACGATCAAGAAAAAGCAGTAGTGCATGAACGCATCGCCCCATTCAAAATCCAAACAGCCCCAGGCGGTCACGGTCCCAACGCCCATAAAGGGCAGGCCCAAAAAGAGCCACATCCAGGTCTCAGGACGATCTTCCGGTTGTGCAAATGGAAACTTAAAGAGCAGATAGAAGACACCCCACAGGGCGACGTAAACGGCGGCACAAAATGCCGTTCGCAACCACAAACTCGTTCCCTCATAGGCTCCCTTTTCGTCGTCGCGTAAAAATTGATAGGCCGCCCACACCAACAGCGGAGCGAGAACGATCAACCCGCCGAATGACGGGATGAAAGGTGCCTTCTTTTCGGTCGCGATGAATCGATCCTGTTCGATCTCCTTGGCCTTTTTCGATCGCGCATCGGTGATGGCTTGTTGGTAGGTGGTGTTATTTGCGACCGCCGTTTTGGCCGCCTCAAGGACGCCACTCCGCAATACAAACGCTCCCGCGAACGCGCCGACCGCAACCACGCCGACCGCAATGGCCATGATCGGATTGAACTTCGCATCCTTTCGCGAAACCGGCTTCAGCAGGGGGCGGCCTAATTTGTCGGTCGTTCCCGGCTCGGAGGGAGTCTCATGAACCTTGACCTGATCCTCCAGCTTGGGGATCGTGATCGTCGTTTTGCACTTAGGACAGGGGCCCTGCTTGCCCGCGAACTTTTCGCTGACGGAAAATCGGGCGTGACAAGTGGGGCAAAGGACCGTGATGGGCATATCGAACAGGCTCGTCAAAGTTGCAAAACGTCACGCTTGCGTCAAACCCCCAGTTTCGCACACCGGCCGCGAAAATCAAGGTGATGGGCAAGGGTTTGGCGGCCCACGGCCTTTTCCACCGATCACCAGACCACCGCTCGCGCAATGCCAAACAGGGGGGCTTTCTACGCTCCCCGCTCGCCAACTTCCACCCCCTTGTTACAAACCGTTTACACACGCGCCCCTAATATATTGCTATCCTCAATCGTGTTATAATCGGGAAACCTTTTCAAGGGTCAAAGCGTTTAACTCGGTTCTCCCGTGATTGCGGACTTTTTCGGCCTCTATTCAGCCAATTCTACGTGAAAGGACTCCGTTATGTTGTCCCCCAGCAGAATCTCGCACATCTTCCCTGTCCCCTGTTCCATGTTCACTGTTCATCGCTCGCTATTGGCCCTTGGCCCAGTTCTCCTCTTTGCCGTTACGCTCTCTTTCGCTGCCGAGCCAGCCCCGGACGTCAAACCGGCTGAACAAAATAGCAAAACAACCGCCCCGGCCGAGCCAAAGGTGCCGGAGAAAATCCGCACCCTCATGCAGGACCGCGATTACGCCGGTGCCGTGACGGCACTGGACGAGGCGATCAAGGCCCTCAAGGAAACCGACAAGGGGGGCGATTATTTGACCTATCTCAAGGGTCGTGCCCTCCATCTGCAAAACAAATATGACGAGGCGGCGACCGCCTATGACGTCGTCGAGAAGAATTTTCCCAAGAGTACCTGGGCACGTCGCGCCCGCTTTGGCAAGGCCGTCTCGCTCATGCGGAAAGGAGACTTCAAAGCGGCCGAGTTGATCTATCGGGCAGAGGTCGAATATCTCCTCTCGCAAGATCGCAAGCAAGAAATCGCCGATGTCTATCTCGAATTCGCCGAGACCTTCTTCAAACCGACCGAACTCACCGTCCAGCCCAACTATCAAAAGGCCCTTGAGTTTTACAATCAAGCCTTGGCCGTCGGTCCAAAGGCGGACCGTCGCGCCGAGATTGAATTGCAAGTCGCCCGCTGCCAGCAACTCCTCAACAAACATGCCGAAGCGGCCCAGCTCTTTCAGAAATTCATCAAGGATCATGCCGATCACAAGTTGTTGATCGAAGCCCGCTTTCGCTTGGGCGAAGTTCAACTCGCGATGGGTCAACCGGTCGAAGCTCGCCGCACGTGGCAAGACCTGCTCGCCGCGCATGTCGATAGCAAGAGCGAGCGAATTGCCGAGGCGACGTATAATCTTTCGCTGACCTATGGTCTGCCGACACCCAACAGCACCGAAGACCTAACTCTCGGGGTCGCTGCGCTGGAAAATTTTCTCAAAAAGTTTCCGGACCATAAACTTGCCAGCGCGGCCCATCTGCGGATCGCACAAAGTTACCTTCATCGCGGTCGTTTCGACGACGGGGTCAAGTCGCTGAAAAAATTCCTGGCCGAAGCGAAATATGCCGACCGTGAAGAAGTCCCCGACGCTCGACAACTCCTTGGCACCGCTTTTCAAGCTCAGAAAAAATTTCCGGAAGCCTTGGCCGCTTGGCAGGAATATCTGACCAAGAATCCGGCTCACAGAGCCTGGAGCGATGTGCAGCGGCAGATCGTCAACACCGAATATCTCATCGGTGCCGACAAGCGAGAAGCGAAACAGTACGACGCCGCCCGCAAAGTTTGGACTGACTTCGTGCAAAAATACCCGCTCGACGGCCGCAACCCGGGCATCCTGCTCCAATTTGGTCAGATGTGGGCACTGCAAGAAAAATGGGACGACGCTTTGACCGATTGGAAGCGGCTCGTTTCGACCTATCCGAACACGAATGAATCTTCACAGGGCCAATTCCTGATCGCCCAAACGCTCGAACAAAAACAGGGCAAGCTCGAAGAGGGACTCAAGGAATATAAGAAAGTCACTTGGGGCAATTTTGCGGCCCCCGCCACGCAGGCCGTCGCTCGGCTTACGGCCAAGAGCATGTCCATCGCAACCGAACGAGTCTTTCGCGGCAATGAAGTGCCGAAGGTCAAACTCGTCTCGCGAAATCTCGAAAGTGTCACCGTTCGCGTTTACAAGGTCAACCTCGAAACGTACTTCCGCAAAATGCACCTCGCTCGCGGGGTCGAAGCCCTCGACATCGCCCTGATCGATCCTGACACAACGATTGAGTTCAAAGTTCCCAAGTATGCGGAATATCAACAACTGGAAAGTGAAATTGAAATCCCGATCCCCGTCAAGAAAGACGCTGCCGCCGCTGAGTCGGGCGTTCTCGCTGTGACCGTCAGCAGCAAGACGCTCGAAGCGACCACAATGGTCATTCAGTCGGACCTCGACCTGATCGTGAAAAGCTCGCGGGATGAAGTCTTCGTCTTCGCCGAGAACATGCGGACGGGCAAGCCTTGGCCGAAAGCCAAATTGCTCATCTCCAACGGTCAGCAAATTTTCGCCGAAGGAGAGACCGGCGAAGATGGCGTCTTTAAGCAATCGTACAAAGAACTGAAAGAGCCGAACAACCTGCGCGTCTTTGGAATCGCGAACAATCACACCGCGTCGAACGTCGTCGATCTCCGCGGGATCGGCATTGCGCAGGGACTCACCGAACGGGGATACATCTTCACCGAGCGGCCCGCCTATCGGGCTGGTCAAATGGTCCACCTGCGCGGGATCGTTCGCCAAGTCGAAAACGACACGTACAAAATCGAGAAGGACAAAAAGTTCACCGTCGAAGTTTTCGACGTTCGCAATCGGCTCGTGTGGCAGCAAGAACAGCCCCTCAGCGAGTACGGGAGCCTGCACTCGAACTTTGTTCTTCCTCCGACCAGTCCCGTCGGCCAATATCGCATTGTCCTGCACGACAAGGAAAATCATTCGTATCAGGGGACGTTCACCGTTCACGAATATCAATTGGAACCGGTGCAACTCACGGTCACTTCCGACCGCAAGGTTTTCTATCGGGGCGAAGAGATCGAGGGCAAAATCGCCGTCAAGTTTTATTACGGTGCCCCGCTTGTCGGGCGAGAGGTTCGCTATCAACTGGCGGGCGGTCGCGTTGAAACGGCGAAGACCGACGACAAGGGCGAAATCAGCTTCAAGTTCCCGACCCGCGATTTTCGCGAGACGCAAGTTCTCCCGCTCGTCGTTTCGCTTCCTGAGCGAAATTTGAATATGACGCAAAACTTTTTCCTGGCCACACAAGGTTTCACGTTCGCGCTTTCGACCGTGCGGCCCGTCTATGTCTCGGGCGAAACTTTTGAGGTCTCCATCAAGGCGACCGACGCCGAAGGCAAACCGCTCAAACAAAAACTGACGCTCAACGTCATCGAGCAAACGACCGTCGATGGCAAAGTTGGCGAAAAGGAAATCGAAAAACACGAACTGACCACCGACGAAAAAGAAGGGACCGCCCGCAAAACGCTCAAACTCGAAAAGGGTGCCCATTACGTCCTGCGGGCCGAAGGGATCGACCGCTTCGAGAACCCCGTCACGGGCGAACACACGGTTCAAGTTTCCGACGATTCCGACCGCGTGCGGTTGCGGGTCTTGGCCGACAAACACACGTTCAAGGCGGGCGACACCGCCGATGTCAAGCTCCACTGGCGAGAAGAACCCGCCTTGGCACTCGTCACGTTCCAGGGGGCGAAAATTCTCGACTATCGTTTGATGCAACTGCAAAAGGGCGAGAATAAGCTGTCGATCCCGATGGCGACCAAGCTCGCGCCGAACTTCGAGCTTTCCGTCACCGTGATGACCGACGCCCGACCCGATCCGAAAGACAAACAAAAACTGGCGATTCGCTTTCACGAAGCAACGAGTCCCTTCACCGTGCAGCGCGACCTGACCGTGAAGATCGAACCGAAGCGAAAGGGCAACAAGCCGGGCGAAATTCGGCCGGGCGAAGAGATCGAACTCATCATCACCACGACCGACCCCCAGGGAAAACCGGTCATGTCCGAGGTCAGCCTGGGCATGATCGAACAATCGCTGTTGGACATGTTCGGCTCGCACGTCGCGCCGATTCAAGATTTCTTCCGGGGGACCACGCGACAATCGGCGATGCGGACCACGAGCAGCGTCACGTTCGCCTATCGCCCCCGCACCAAGTCGATCAACAGCCGCTTACTCGCGGAAGCGGAGCGAACGCTCTTGGCAACGGAAGAGGCGGAACATTTGCGCACTACCAGCGACGAATTTGGAATTGAACTAGGAATGCAAGACGGCATCTTGTTTGATCGGCATAATTTATTGACGACGGATGGCCTTGCATCGTTCGGGGTCGGGCGTATCAACGATCCGGCGCAGGGTGGGCAAGGAGGTAATGATCCATTCGGCGATCGAATTGTCCAGGGACTAATGATCCAAGAAGAAAGCGCAGAACGGCTGCTAAATCAAGGCGTACAGCAAAACGACAGCGAGCGTTATTTCAAGGGACGCCTGGTTGTTCCGCTTGAAAAAAGCATGATTTCGCTTCCATTGGATCAAGCCGCGATTGCCAATGAAAGTGCCCTGGCGGCGTTAGACGCGAATTTTCAAAACAATTCCGACGCATTCAACGCACCACAGGGCGGAACCGAAAGTAACGAAGGCCGCGCCAACGGTCGCAATTGGGCGATGCAACAGCGCGCTGGCAATAGTGCTGGCGTACCCGGAAACTCTCGCGCTCGGCTCTCCCAACAGCAACTTTCACAAAACGGCGGCACCGTGCTAAGCCTCAGCGGCACGAACACCTATAACGGCGGCACGACCATAAACGCCGGATCGGTCATGTTGGGTAGCAACGCCGGTTCTCTCGCCCTCGATAACAACACCTTCGGCAACAATAGTTACAACGACAGTCTTGCCAACAACGGGACGCTCATCCTGAGTAACGGCAATACCTACACTGGCAATACGGTCGCCGTGAATCCCTCCAACCTCCATAACTACTTCAACGCCGGTCAGCGAGACGCCGTCGTCGTTCTCAATAACGGCGAGCAAGTCAATTTGAACTTCCGCAATAGCCTCGCGATGAACGACGAAAAGTCGGTCAAGAAACTCTCCGATGATCTCAACCGGTCGGGTGCTTTGCTCCTGCCGACGCTCGGTTCGCAAGAGACCGGCTACTGGAATCCGGTCGTCGTCACGGACAAAGAGGGGAAAGCCTCGCTCACGATCACCGTGCCCGAGAACTCGACCGCCTGGCGTTTTCTCGCTAAGGGAATCACGACCGAAACCTTGGCAGGCGAAGCAACCAGCGACCTGAAAGTCAAGAAGGACCTGTTCGGCGAATTGAAACTTCCGACCGCCTTCACCGACGGCGACGATGCTGAACTGGTCGCGTCGGTCCATAATGATTTAATCGAGAAAGGGCCGATCACGGTCGTTCTCAAAACGACCATCGGCGGCAAATCGTCCGAAGAAAAGAAAACACTCAACGTAACGAAAAAAGGAATCGAAGAAGTGACGTTCAAGACGGCCATCCGTCGGCCGGAGGAACAACAATCCAGCACGAACCCGGAAATCGGTGCGTCGTTTGAACTGACGGTGACCAGCGGCAATGAAACCGATCTGGTCCGCCGGTTTGTCCCCGTCCGACCGTTTGGACTGCCCGTTTTCGCGACGGCGGGCGGTTCCGCTTCGAGCGACACGACCGCCTGGGTCGAAGGGGCCAAAGATCAACCGATCTCGGCTCCCGGTTTGCAAATCGTCGTCGGTCCGACGGTCGAGCGGAGTCTGCTCGACATCGTCCTCGAGCCGGGTCCGTGGTGCCAATTGGAATCGAGCCGCTCGGCGAGCGAAAACGATTTTGCCGTCGGCGACCTCATGGCCAGCTTGGCGTTGCAAAAATTGCTCGGTGCTTCCCGCGACGCGAACAATCCGCAAGCCGCCGCACTCGACGCCCGCATTCGGGCGAGCCTCAGCCAGCTTGTCTCTTCGCAACATGACGACGGCGGTTGGAGTTGGACCGGACGCGGTGCAGCGAGCCACCGGTTTACGTCGGCCCGCGTTGTCTGGGCGTTGAGCCTGGCCAAAGCGGCCGGTTATCAAATTTCTGACGAGGCGATGAACAAAGCTCAAACGTATCTCGGCAGCCAGATCGCCGCGACCGCTGAAACCGATTACGAAACGAAGGCCATTCTGCTGCACGGCTTGGCCACGATGCACCAAGGCGATTTCACACTTGCTAACCGGCTCTATCGCAATCGGACCGCGCTCAGTAACGGCGCGTTGCTCCATTTGATCTTGTCGTTCGTCGAGATGGATCGTCAACCGATCGCGCAGGAACTTCTCACGCTCGCCAAGGATCGCAATCTGGACGAAGCGGCCACCCGCCGCTCGTCGGCCCTTGGCTCGTTGCCTTGGAGTCATTCGCCCGCCGAACTGCGGGCGTTGTACGCCTACTCCCTGGAACGTGTCACGCCGGAAGCCCCGGCCACTAAGGAGCAGATCGACTGGCTCATGGCCCATCGGACCGGCCACCGCTGGGCACCGGAAAAAGCGACCGGACCCGCCGCCCTCGCGGCCTGCAACTGGTTCGCGAAAAGCCGCTTTGACCAAGATCACTACAAGCTGACCTTGTTCGTCAACGACACGCAGGTCAAAGAACTCGACATCACCAAAGAGACCGGGACACAAACGATTGACGTCCCCGCCAAGATGCTCAAAGAAGGCAAGCAACGGGTCAATTTCCAATTGACCGGTCGCGGTCGTTTCACCTATCAGTGCATCTATGGCGGATTTGTCGCCGCTGATAAATTGCAAAGCACCGTTAAGGAGTGGACCGTCACTCGTGAGTACGAACCGGCTCCGCAAGAACTCGATGGTCAAGAAATCCCGCGTGGATTTGGTATTTTGCAAGGGAGCTACAGCAGCTTCCGCAATCCCCTCACGCAACTTCCCGTTGGCAAGCGGGGTCAAGTCACGCTCGACCTACGCCGCAACAACATTCCGGCCAACACGCCGGAAGATCAGATTGAATACTTGGTCGTGACCGAACCCTTGCCCGGCGGAACGACCGTCGTGGAGAGTTCGATCAAGGGGGGCTTTGAGCGGTTTGACGTGACGCCCGGCGCGATCACGTTCTACATTGGCAGCCGACAATATGTGGAGACGATTCGCTTCGACGTGCATGGTTACACGCCCGGCGTTTATAAAGCTGGCCCGACCGTGATGCGGAACGCCTATCGGCCGGAACAACTGGCCGTTTCTAAAACGAAAACGCTCACCGTGTTGCCGCTGGGTGGCAAAAGTGCGGACGAATATAAACTTTCTCCGCAGGAACTGTACGAGTTTGGCAAGCGGCATTTTGCCAAGCAGGAATATGTCACGGCCGGAAATCATCTTTCCGATTTGCTGGCCAAGTGGAACGTCAACGGCGAAACGTACAAAGAGTCGGCCCGCATGATGCTCGACATTCGTTTGCAAACCGGCCCGCCGTCGGAGATTGTGCGCTACTTTGAGATCATCAAGGAAAAGTGGCCTGACCTGGAAATCTCATTTGAGAAAATCACGAAGGTCGCCGCCGCGTATCACGAAATCGGCGAGTACGAGCGGAGCTTTCTCGTCTTCCGCGCGACGCTCGAAAGCAGTTTCCAACGCGAGAGCAATGTCGCCGGCTTCCTCGACGCACAGGGCGAGTTTCAACGCTCGACCGACGTGATGAGCCGTCTGCTGAGCGAGTATCCACCCGAACCGTATGTCGCTGCGGCAACGTATGCCCTGGCACAGCGAGTCTATGCCAAGGCTCCTTCCGCGGCGAGCGATCTGAAACTTCGCGAGAAGAAGGTCAACCGCGTGGACCTTGTCCAACGGGCTTTGGCGATGCTCGACAATTTCCTCACCGCTTATCCGGACGATCCGGCCGCCGATCAAGCCTCGTTCTCGGTGGCGAACGCGCTGCTCGAACTAAAGGCATACAAAGAATCGATTGCTCGGTGCGACAAATTCGCCAAGCGTTATCCGACCAGCGAGTTTCTCGACAGCTATTGGTACATTATCGGCTACAGTCACTTTGCCTCGGGCGAACACAAGCAGGCCCTCGAAATGTGTCAAAAGGTGGCCGAACATAAACGGCTCGACAAAACGTCGGGCCGCGAAATCGAAAGCCCCAACCGCTGGCCCGCGATTTACATTCTCGGTCAGGTCTATCACAGCCTGGGCGAGGCGGCTAAAGCGATTGTCGAGTACACCAAGGTCGAAGACCGCTTTGCCGACGCGAAGCAAGCGATTGAATACTTCGCCCGCAAGTCGATCACCCTGCCGGAAGTCACCACCTTTAAGCCGAGCGAAAAGGCCGAAGTGGAACTCAAGTTCCGCAATCTGCCGACGTGCGACGTGAAAGTTTATCGCATCGACCTGATGAAGTTCAGCTTGCTCAAACGCAACCTGGGCGGGATCACGCAAATCAACCTCTCCGGGATCAATCCGCTCTTTGAACAGTCGATTGAACTGGGCGACGGCAAAGACTATCGCGACCGCACAAAGAAGCTCGAACTGCCCGTCAAGGAAGAAGGAGCTTACCTCGTCGTCGCTCGTGGCGGAGATTTGCACGCGAGTGGGCTGGTTCTGGTTAGCCCGCTGGTCGTCGAGATTCAAGAAGATGCCTCCTGCGGTTGCGTTCGGACGACGGTTAAGGACGTGACCAAGGATAAGTACGTCAACGACGTGCATGTCAAAGTCATCGGCAGCCTGAACCAGGATTTTGTCTCCGGTGCGACCGATCTGCGCGGTGTCTTTTCAGCCGATGCGATTCACGGCACCTCAACCGTGATCGCGCAAGCCGACGCCGGGCGTTACGCCTTTTTCCGTGGGACCAGCCACCTGGGCGCGGTTGCAGTGCCCGAACCGGCGGCCGCGAATGGTGCCCCTGCCAAGCAACCGGAAAAACCCAGCGATAAACGGTCGGGCGACAACAACGAACTGCTCGAACAATTGCAACGTGGTAACAACGACGTGCAAAACCGGCAACTTGATTACCTCAAGGGAATTCAGAACAATAAGAAGGGCGGCGTAGACGCCAAGTCGGCGTTTTAAGCGGCTGCAAATCGAGCCTGGATAATCGATCCCCCGCTGCGACCGCGATGGCCTTGTGTCATCGCGGTCGCATTCGTATCTTGGTCGTGAGGCGGATTGGATTGTTTCACGACTATTGAACTTTAGGAATTCCCTGTGATTAACAAGGCCGCTCCGCGCTCCAGTCTTAACGATTTACGTTGGACACGTACCTCTCGATTCGTTCTCGGTTTGCTCCTCACACTTTGGCTCGCACTTCCTGCCCGTGATGCCCACGCGGAACAAGCCCAACCGGGAAATGCCCAAGTCGAGTCGCTCGAAACACGTCTCGGCAAAGAACTCTCTTGGGCGGGTGTCGCCCCTTTCGCAGTGTTGCTCTTGTGCATCGCCCTGTGTCCTCTCGCCGCACCGCACTGGTGGGAAAAAAATCGCAATAAGGCAGTCGTTGCTGGCCTGCTGGCTCTGCCGGTCGCCGGATATTTTCTGTTTCGCTTTGGCCATGACGGTGCCCACGTCCTCCGCGAGACGGGTCAAGAGTATGCCTCGTTCATTATTCTGCTCGGCGCGTTGTTCGTGATTAGCGGCGGCGTTTACGTACAAGGCTCCTTTTCTGGAACGCCCCTGGTCAACACGGCCATGCTCGGCTTTGGTGCGGTCCTGGCCAATCTGGTCGGCACGACCGGCGCGTCGATGCTCCTCATTCGCCCCTTGCTGCGAGCGAACAAATCGCGAAATCGCAAAACACACATACCGATCTTCTTTATTTTCATCGTCTCCAATGGTGGCGGGCTGCTCACACCGCTGGGCGATCCACCGCTGTTCCTCGGTTTTCTCGACGGTGTCCCGTTCGAGTGGACCTTGCGGCTTTGGCCGCAGTGGCTCCTTCTGAACGGAATGCTGCTGGGCGTCTTCAATATGTGGGATCAAATCGTTTTCAATCGCGAAGAACGTGATCGGCCCGGCTCTCAACTCGAAGAAGTGCAGCAGCACGAACCGCTCCGTGTTCGCGGGCTGCTCAATTTGATTTTCTTACTGGGGATCGTCGCCACGATTTATGCCTCTGGCAAAGGTCTAATCAATAACGGACAACGTTGGCCTTGGGGTGTTTCCGAAGGGATCATGCTCGGTCTGACCGCTGCGTCGTTCTTCCTGACTTCGGCGAAGATCCACAGCGATAACAAATTCAGCTTTGGCCCAATTCTCGAAGTGGCCATTCTCTTCGCCGGAATTTTCGTGACGATGATGCCCGCCGTGCTGTTATTGAAAACGCACGGTGCCGAGTTGGGTCTGACGGAGCCTTGGCAATACTTTTGGGCCAGCGGTGCGCTGAGCAGTTTTCTGGATAACGCGCCAACCTATGTGACCTTTGCGGCGGCGGCCAGCGGGTATAAGGAAATTCCCCCCGGCGAAAACCTCGCGGCGTTATTGAATCCGGCCGTGGTGGGAGGCGCGCAACTTCTCACGGCGATTTCCTGCGGCGCAGTAATGATGGGTGCGAACAGTTACATCGGCAACGGCCCAAACTTCATGGTCAAAGCCATCGCCGAAGAAAACGGACTGAAAATGCCCGG
>JAYUFG010000078.1:0-2654 GCA_043738845.1 Planctomycetaceae bacterium | reverse complement strand
ATTGCCCTGGAGCGGCATCCGTTCCGACCCCAACCGGGCCGATGATCCAGAGTATATTGTCCGGTTGGTCGGGCAAGTGGTCCGGGTGAGTGTGGAGACGGTGAAGATTGTGAAGGGGTTGCCGGAGTTCGCGTGACGTGGTGCATTCTGCGGCAGGGGCTGAAGCCCGATGAACCGCGAGTGTAACCCGGCATAAATGCCGGGCCTAATACCGCTGCGCGGAAAACCCCGTGAACAGGGTTACCGGTTACAGGATAGCAAAACCAGGACGATTGATTGAGCACCAGCAATTTGGCAGGCCGCAGCCCGCGTATATGAATCGGTGTACCGAAAAGGCTCACGCCAAGGCGCAAAGCTCGCCAAGAGGGTTTTTCGCGGAAATTCAGGCAAACTTTTTTCCGCAAACCGCCCTCACTCGTTCTGCATTCCTTGGCGAGAGCGCGAGATGTTTTACGGTATACGACGGGAAAGCGACGAGACGCCGCTTCAACGGAGTGATGGAGACGCCCCTTCTACGCTGTGTTATCGCCAAGTTTTCCAGCGAGTTGTTGCGCCGTCGTCCGAGAGAGGTCGCACGCCGCGAATTTTGCCGGTCGGCAGGGATGGGTTAAGGGCGACTGGATCGGCACTTTCGACGGCGGCGAGGTTGCCCGCCTCGTCGCGGACTTCTAACCGTAAAAACGCCCGGTCGGGAACGCGGTTATCGAGACGCCAAGCATAAGACCCAGAGTTGTCGAGGCCGGTTGCAATCGGCGTCCAGGGGCCAGCTTTGGCAACGGCGAAGAACAAGGAGATCGGCCGGGCGGCGAGTTGCGAATCGGTCGCTTCCCAGCGAATTTTTAATTCCGGACCATTGCTGTCGGCATAGTCGGCGGCGACCAAGCGGGCTTCCGGCTTGGTCGCATCGACGATCACCCAGGCCTCGGGCAGGTCGCCACTTTTCGGCGTTGTGGTCATGCCGGTCTTGCGTTGGCCGACGAGTTTGAAGCCATAGGTTCCTTCGCCTTCGACGCGGACACTCATCGCGTTGGCATTAAGAGGAGCAAGACCATAGCTGCTCCAACCTTTGCCGCCGTCGCGAGTGCCGAAGAGTTCGATTCGTGTTCCGTTCGTGGCGGCGGCGGGATCGGGATCAAAAGCCAACTCGAACTTTGTCGAGTTCACGCGGCGCGGTTCTTCGCCCGGCGGAATGTCGCTCGTCGGTCGGGTCGTGTTGCCGGGATTCAATTGCGGTCCCAATTCTTCGGGAACGAATTTGCTGGCAACGGGTGGGTTGATCGCGCCGGTCTGCGGGCGAGTTATCATCCGGTCGGTCGCGGCCGGAGTAAAGGGATTTACATCGCGACGCGAGTCGTTCGGAAAGCGGTCGGGCATGACCGGTGGCGGGGCTGTTGTAATTGCACCGCCATTGTTCACCCCATTTTTCGCGAGCGGGTTTTCAACGACCAGCGGCGTGCGATTGGGGTTCGTTGAATTCCACTTTTGGTTTGAAGAGAAAATCGGTGTCGTTCCCAAGTTATCACTCGGAATCGTCACCGTAGCATTTGGTGAATTTGTGTTTGGCGAGGGAGAAAGGCCGGGGCGAATTGCCGTTACGCGGTCCGGCGGGACATTGGCTGTCGGGTTGCGTTGCAACGAGGGGTCGGAAGAAGCGGGTTGCGAAGTGGGATTGGTAGCCGGGTACGACGGAACGACCGATCCGTTCGGATTCGCAGCATTTGTGGCTGGTGCTGGTCCTTGAGGGTCGGCACTAATTTGCGCCTCGGTCGGATTGCCAGCGCGATCTTGGGCTTTTACGCGAACGATCACTCCCGCCCCTTTTGCGGGCGGCACGAAGGTCGTCGAACCAGAGAAAACGCCGGGCGTTTGGTTATTTCGCGGATCGACCGCAACGGGCTGCCACGGTTGATTCGCGCCCATCTGATATTCGAGTTTGAAACTGCTCGGATCGAGATAGGTGTCGGTGATATTCCAGCGAGCGCGGACCTCTCCATTCGGTCCACGATCTGCAAAGATGTCCACGAGAGGTGGAGTGGTGTCAACGACGACCCGCATTCCGGGCGTCATCGCGGCTTGATTCTTAGGTTGTCCTTGGGCATCCATGGTGCGGATGATAAACAAGTACTCTCCATCGCGGGCCGCGCGGAAGTTGAACGCTGTTTGGCTGGGCAGGACGTGGCTGTCGATTTGCCAGGATTTGCCGCCGTCGGCCGACACAAGGAGTTGAACTTCTGACGGTTCTTCGGCGGGAGTTCGAGCCGGCGTGATTCGAAACGGAATCGAGAACATCGACTGTCGCGCGAATTTTGCTTCTGGCAAACCGGTATTTGGTAATCCGGAATTTATTCCCGGCACGCCAGCATTCGCCGGTTGTTGCGCAGAACTTGCGCGAGTCAATGTGATCCAACAGGTCGTCGATAGTACGAGCCAACACAACAGGCGCATGGCATGGCCCCCCTTGGCCAAAACATTCCTGAACATACGGTGCGAAGATCAATCGGCGGAGGAAGTTGCCTTGCGGAAGGCAACTTCCCTGGGTCAACCGTTCGATTTTCTGCAATGTAAATGGGCGCAATGAGCGCGAGCGAAAGAATCGCCTAACGGTGGTATCGGTGTTGCGGGACGTGCCGCTTGAACTGGAAATACAGAGCGGG
>JAYUFG010000077.1:0-7051 GCA_043738845.1 Planctomycetaceae bacterium | reverse complement strand
GTGCTAGCGAATCAAAAAACCCAGGTTTCCACAACCAACCTGGACTTTCTAATCTCCACTGCAATAATTGAGCCACTCACCGACATGCAATCGCCCTGAGCGGTACCCAGATCACGGATGTTGGTTTGACAGGCATTATCCGATTAAAACGACTGAAAGGCCTCGATCTTTCCAAGACAAAAGTCACTGAAGAAGGTGTGCGGAAGGTTCGACAGGCATTTCCCAACTGCTACCTTCGTTCCGAGTACGAGGATCGGTGAATAACGCCCTTACCGGTGTTTCTTTGGTCGCTTCTTTTCCGGTCGTTTTTTTTCGGGTCGGGGACCGCTTTTCTTTTTGCCCTTCGCCAAATCTTGTAGACGCCGTTCCTTCTTCGAGGGAAACCGCTTATTGCTCGGCTCGTCAAAAATGCTGCGGCGGAGAATACGGAAATCGAGTGCGCGGCGTTCAATATCAACCCGAAAGACTGAAACCCGCACGACATCGCCCAGCCGGAAAATATTTCCCGCCTTTTGGCCCGTCAGACTGTGCGACTTGCGATCAAACCGATAAGAATCGTCTTGCAACGACGAGATGTGGATCAAACCTTCGGCCGGAATCTCCATCCCCTGGACGAAAATGCCGAACTCCTCGACGCCCGTCACGATGGCGTCCCACTCTTCGCCGATCCGTTCTTTCAGATAATGGAGCAGTTTGACTTTCGTCAGTTCTCGCTCGGCCGCCTCGGACCGATGCTCGCGGTCGGAACAATGCTCGCCCAAAATTTGCATCGCCGTCAAATCATTCGGCGGTTTCTTGCCCTTCATAATCGCGTCAAGCTGACGATGGATCGTTAGGTCGGGATAACGGCGGATCGGCGACGTGAAATGACAATAACATTCGCTCGCGAGTGCGTAATGCCCCTCTTCAATCGGGCTGTAGATCGCCCGTTGTAAACTGCGGAGGGCGGCGTAATTGACGGCGTACTCCTCTGGGCGACCGTGAACCTGTTTGAGCAGCCGTTGCAACTCGAAGCGGTCTTCGAGGCTGCCCGGCTGTAAACCGAGTTCGCCGACAAACTCGGTCAGGATTTTCATCTTCCGCGGGTCGGGCGTTTGATGGACGCGACGCAGGAAATGCAGCTTATGATCGCGGAGGATTTCCGCCACCGCCTCATTCGCGGCCAGCATGAACTCCTCGATCATCTGATGGCTTTCCGTGTTCTCCACCCGGTGGGCACCCGACACGCGGCCATCTGGATCAAGATCAATTTTGATCTCGGCCATCGTTAGTTCGAGCGAGCCGCGGCGCATTCGCCGGGCACGCAGCATCATCGCCAATTCGTGCATTCGCTCGAGCAAACCATAGACCGGCGGATCGAGTTTTTTCTTCCACTCCTCGCGGTCCTTGAGAAACGCATCGACCTCTTCATACGTGAAGCGGCGTTTGCTCTTAATCGCCGAATTGTGCGGATCGGCCGCGACCTTGGCACCGTCGGCTGTGAATTCAATGAAACATGTTTTCGTATAACGCACGCGGTCGGGCTGCAAGCTCGCCAGATTGTTCGAGATAATCTCGGGCAACATCGGAATCACTCGGTCGGGCAAGTAGACGCTCGTCGCCCGATTGTGAGCTTCGCGATCCAATGGCGTTTTCGGCTTCACAAAATGCGAAACATCAGCAATGTGAACGCCCAACCGCCAGTGACCGTTCGACAATCGTTCCAAAGAAATCGCGTCGTCGAAGTCCCGCGCATCGACCGGGTCAATCGTGATGATCGTTTCTGCGGTCAGATTAAGGCGACCTGATAATGACTCGTCAAATTGCTCGGCTTCAATCCGTGATTCAGCCAGGACGTCATCGGGAAATTCGCCGGGCAACGCAAACTCGCGAATAATCGACAAGGTATCAACGCCCGGCGCACCGCGGGCACCCAGCACTTCCGAAATGACCCCTTCGCCATCGTGACTTTGCGAAGGAAAACGGACCATCTCGAACACGACTTTGTCATCATCGCGGGCGTTCTTCGCACCGGGGTCGCCGACATAAATCGGTTGTTGAAAAACGGTGCCATCGACTTGCACGTAACCATTTCCGTCGCGTTCAAAGTACGTGCCGACGAATTGGTGCGTATCGCGTTCGAGAATTTCGACGATCTCGCCTTCGCGTTTGTCGCGACGGCTGCTTTCCTTTTTCATTCGGACGAGAACCGTGTCGCCACTCGCGGCGTCGAGCGTTTTCTTTTGCGGAATGAAAATGTCGAAGCTGCGATCCGAGCCAGGCGGCATTCCCGTTGGACGAACAAAGCCAAAACCCCCCTGTGCGCGGCGAAAGAGGCCACTCACGCGATTGGGATTCTTTGAGGCGTGCTGTTTTTTCTCAACGTGGTGTTCTTCGTGGGGCGTAAATTCGCTCGCCGGTTGCTCGTCAAACGGTGAATCGTCAGGTGACTGCTCGACCCTTGTTGGCGGGCTGACGGTTGGCTCGCGGTCCGTTTTTTCTTCCGCCGGTTTGTTGAAGGGTCGTTTTTCGCTGGCTGGTTTTTTGGGTGGCTTTGACGCCGAGATGGTTGAATCTCCGTCCCACACCAAATGGTTGGCACCCCAGACCAAGCGACCCGACTTCATCAGACGTTTGATAACCCGCTTGAGTTCGATTGCCTCTTCCTCACTCAACCGCAGTTGTTTCGCGAGGATGCGCGGTTTCGCTGGCCGATACTCCAGCGTACTTACTAAGGCGAGCAAAGATTCTTCGAGATTAGGAGCGGACAAGCGAAGTTACTTTCGTTGGATGCAAGGTGATTGTTGACGTCATCAAATGTTCTTACCCGCTGTGACCTTTGTACAATCGGCGGCCTAAATTCGCGTGATAGGCGGTCCAGGGGCTTTCGACTGTCGTGTCGTCGCGGATCAGTTGTTGAAAATTGTGGATTTTCGCGTCGAGGTTATCAAGCTGATGAAGGGCGACCGCTTCAAGCGTCATCGGAAGTTTCGGACTGCCATATTCATATTGACCATGATGACTCACGATCATGTGCTTGAGCCGCAACGCGAGTTCTTCCGGGAACTCTTCGTTCGCCAGCTTTTCCGTTTCGTGAATTTTCGCTTCGAGCATACTGACCCCTTGGACCACGTGCCCAATCAGTTGCCCTTCGTCGGTGTAGGCAAAACCCTTCTCGTAGGAAAGCTCCGCCGTTTTGCCCATGTCGTGAACCAACACGCCAATCAGCAACAGTTCCGCATTCAAAGCCGGGTAACGCGGGGCGATCAACTTGACAACCTCCATCAGATTGACAACATGTTCGAGCAATCCGCCGGGATAAGCGTGATGATTCTTGACGCCCGCCGGAGCCTTGGCAAACTTCGTCATGAATTTTTGATCGGCGAGAAAGCAATCGGCCAAATTTCGCAAGTGGGGATCGCGAACGCCGCGCAAAATCTCCGCCAGTCGCACCGCCAGCCGGTCAATTTCCGCCGGGGCCAGCGGCATGAAGTCGGCCATATCGACTTCATTATCGCGGGCTTTAATAATGCTCGTCGCAATCAGTTGCAGCCCACCTTGATAAATCTGGGTCGTTCCTTCCACGCGGACAAAATCGCCATCGTCAAAGCCGCGAAAATCGCCCTCGGTCGCGTTCCACATTCGGGCAGCGACCGAGCCGGTGCGGTCGGTCAGTTCGACTTGCAAATACAGATTGCCGTTTTTATTGGGGCGAAGTTGTTTTTGACCGGCGAGAAAAATCTGATCGACGGCCTCTTGTTGGCCAAATTGATTGATCGAACGACGCGACATGTCCACACTTTCCGAAAGGGCTTCTGACGACGGAACGAAACCGCCCATTCTAACGGATGGCGACAGATGCGGCCAGAGTCGAGTCTGTTTCGATGACAACTGGGGTAGGTTCCGAAAAAATATCAACAAAACGACTGCAATACAGTACGTGATTATTGTCATAACGACGACAGAATGGTATTATTTAGTTGTCGATATGATGTTTTTGTCCGATTCGCGACCTGCTTGTTTCCCGTAATAAAATGCCCCATCAACACAGCGGTCCTGCTCAGCTTCCGGAAATTGGCCGCTTACAGGCCCATCCGACCGGACAAATTCCGGCGTTGGAACTCCTTTGGCGGGCGACTCAACAGGACAGCGTCAACGCCTTTTTTGCGGAAGCTTTGCCACTGGTTCTGCAAACGACGGGCGGGGATTTTGCCGCCATCGCCAGTCCCGACGCCGGTCGGTGGCAGGTCGTTGCGCAGTCTGGTCCGCGACAGTCGTTGCCGAACGATTTGCTCGCGGAAGTCGCAGATCGAGAAGGGGGGGTGACTGCGAACGGTTGGCTCGCCGCACCCTTGTCGTCGCGGAACGTGACGTCGGAGATTTTGGCGGTGCATTCGGCAAAGGTTCAATCGCTGGCGACGGCGTTGCCGCTTCTCGAAATACTTTCCTCGGCTCTCGCCGCCGGGCTAAAGATCGTTCGTGATCGCGGTTCTCAGCGACGCCGCATTCAACGCCTGGAGGCGATCTTGGAAATCGCCCAGCATTGGAATCAGGTTCAAGAGATGGAGCCACTGCTGATGAACATGGCCCAAGCGGCCACGCGGCTGCTCGAAGCGGATCGGGCGAGCATTTTTCTGTGGGACCGTGAGACGAAAACGCTGGTCGGTCGGCCCGCCCTCGGCGTTGAGGGAAATGAGTTACGCGTCCCAGAGGATGCTGGCGTCGTTGGTCGTGTGCTGCATTCCGGTCTGCTCAAACGGGTCAACTCGGGCGACACCAACGACGAGATCGACCGGCGTGTTGATAAGCAACTTGGTTATCAAACTCGCAATCTGCTCTGCGTGCCGCTTCGCTCGACGAACGATGAAATGTTGGGTGTCTTTGAAGTTCTCAACAAAAAGCAGGGCGACTTTACGCCTGACGATGAAGCGGCACTGAGCGAACTGGCCGTACACGCCGCGATTGCGTTGGCGAATACGCAAGAGCGAGAAGGGCTGGTCAAAACGCGGCGGCAAATGACCGATCAAGCGGCCGAGCGAATCAATCTGGTCGGCGAGAGTCCGGCGATTGAAGCCCTTCGTTCGACGATTCGGCGGGTCGCCGATACAGAACTCGCCGTGCTATTGCTTGGTGAAAACGGGACGGGCAAGGAAGTCGTCAGTCAGTCGATTCACTATCTGAGCCGCCGCCGCGATCAACCATTTATTGCGGTGAATTGCGGTGCCTTGGCGGAAACCCTCCTCGAAAGCGAACTGTTTGGTCACGAGAAGGGGGCCTTCACCGATGCGCATGAAGCCCGACCCGGCAAATTTGAACTGGCCAACGGCGGAACACTTTTTCTCGACGAGATCGGCGACATGAGTCTCGGTGGTCAGGCGAAACTTCTGCGGGTGCTGGAAGAAAAGATTGTCGTCCGTGTCGGCGGCTCGAAGACCATTCGCACCGATGCCCGCGTGATCGCTGCGACCAATCGTAATCTGGCCGAAATGGTCCGGGCGAAGAAGTTTCGTGAAGACCTCTATTTTCGCTTGAACGTTGTGACGCTGCAACTTCCACCGCTGCGTGAGCGGGGCGACGATATTCAACTGCTTGCGGAACATTTCCTCGCCACATTTTGCCAAAGGGCGCACCGCAAAACCTTGAAATTTTCGCCCGAGGCGAAAAAGCGTTTACTCGCCCATAGTTGGCCGGGCAATGTTCGCGAGTTGCGAAATCTAATGGAGCGATTGGCTTATCTCTCGCAGGGAGAAAAGATCGAGGCGGAAGACTTGGCGTTTATTCTTTCGCCCGCTGGCGAGCAGCCAGGTTGGACGCAGTTCGAGGGGCCGCTGGCCGAAGCGACCGACGCCTTTCAGATCGAGTACATCCTGCGGGCGATCAAGCGAATGCGTGGGAACATGTCCGACGCTGCCGAAAAATTGGGCCTGCATCGGTCGAACCTCTATCGAAAGATGCGCCAACTCGGGATGAAAGTCAGCGAGTTAGATTCGTAGAATTGCGAAAAATGTTAGCGAATAACCAAGGTGTTAGTCGCACTCGTAATTGGCTTGGATGGTGTGGCAGTCCCAGCAAATGCGAAAGACAACATTCGCGCAGTCGGCGTCGGTTGCTAAACCGAGGCCGTATCGGACGATGGCCAAGTCCTTCATTTGGTACTGTCGTCGGTCGCCGAAAAATGGCCTGCCCATTCGCAATGTTCGGCAATCGGGATTGGGACAATCGGTGGGTTCATTGCTTTGATCGAATCGGGGCACACCGCCGAATTGGCTATACTTCATTTCCCAAGGGTTTTCAACTTTGCGACCGAGAAATTTGGAAATGATTTCAAGCTCGTCGCGATTCAACCATTCAAATCCCGGCAACCTTGCGATGATATGAGCAAGTTCGACAGTTCGTGGGATCACGTCTAAACATATCGACCGGCGCGGAAAAACATCCGGTCGAACGGCCTGAAACGGCGTTTCTTCATCGACCGCCGGTTCAGGCTTAATCATGCGGACGTGAGAATCATCGACGATTTGATAGATCGTCGGTTCCGGGTGATGAACGCAGTACAACAACGGAATTCGCGTGAGCTTTCCAAAGACGTCGGGAGATTCTTGGCGAAACCGGGAGTCGTTGGCATTGATGTTCAGGAACATCAACGACGGCCGCTGACAGATGGTACAGACGGCTCCCGCGTGTTGACACGGTCCGCCCGACCAGTTTCCTTGTTCGTTGTTGTCGTCATTTTCGGCGAGTCGAACGCGGTAGCCTTGTCGCAGGTACCAGGAGTTTTGCCAACGCTCTGGTGCTTCGACATCAAGGAGGCCAAGTTCCTTTCGACGCTCCGTTTCTTCGGCATTTTTCTGCATACGCAGCTCGAACGCGGCATCCATGTAATCACGAACAGTGTCCAAGCGGTAACTCTCAGGGTCTTCCGCGCAAATAAGCGAAGCAATCCGATGTAAAAAGTTGCCGAGTGTTTTTCGTATTTCGCCCATGAAGTGACCCATCTTGCTAGCGTGAACTATTGTGTCGCCGCTACGAGGCTGTTACTTTTTGTTGGTGGCGAGTGAAAACTGGATTGCGG
>JAYUFG010000076.1:0-2677 GCA_043738845.1 Planctomycetaceae bacterium | reverse complement strand
GAAACTTCGCCTGAAACCTCACGTCTTCCACGGTGAGTGGAACTACACCCTTACGCCGCGTTCATAAAAATTGTAAAAGTTATTTATGCGCGGGCCCTTAGTCAGGCCACATGCCTGACCTACTACGGGGGACTCGTACACGCGGCGTCCCGCCGCGTTTCGGAAGCGGCGAGACGCCGCTTGTACAAGTGGGCAATCGGCATCCCACCTGGATGGCGGCGGTTGTGCATCGATGTCAGGTACGGGGTACCTGACCTACGGACACATTTCCTATCCCTTACCAAACCACCTCTCACCAGACTACTCCTCACAAATCCTCAAGTTCACCGCCCGATTATGCCGATCCTAACGAATGACGGATTGCGCCCCCTCGTTTTCCGCCTTCTCATTTTGCGATGGGTACAAAGGATTGTGACCGATGACGCGAAAAATGCTTGGTTGGATGATGGGAATTTGCCTCTGCGGCGTGACCACCACGCGGGCCGACGACGGAACCATTGTGGACGTCAACGGCGAGAAGTATCGCGAAACGGTCCAGAAACAGCAGCGGCAGGTCATCGAACTCGAAGAACGGACGCACACCTATAAGCAAACTCGGTACAAGCCCGAGGTGCAAAAACAAACCCGCACCGTCATGGTCCCGATCACGGAGTACGCCTATCAAGCGTTTCCTGTTGGATCGTGGAATCCGTTTGGTCAGCCGAATTATGAGTGGCGATATGTGCCCGTCACTCGTTGGGAAGCGAAGACGCAAGAAGTCGAAGTCACCGTGATGAAGCCGGAACAGTTCAATGTTCAAGTGATCGAAAAGGTTCCGGTCGCGAAGTTGGTCCCGATCGAGGTCAAGACTCGCGTGGCGGTCAATGCGGCCCCGCCGCAGGCTCCGGGACCATTCAACAATAATACAGCGGTCGCAGTCTTGCGAGATCCAAATCGGGCGGGACTTTCTTCGACGGCCGCAGCAGCAGCACCCTCTTCCGCTCCTGTACCAACGGCGGGTGGTTCTCCTCCACCCTGGCAACGGGGTGGGTTTAGTTTGGAGGAGGGGAATCGAAATCCGGCCACGCTCAACCCGACCGACTCCACGGCCGCTCGAGATGCCTTGCCGAAGACTCGATAGGGACGAAGGCGTTTCGGAAGTGGCGAGACGCCGCTTCCGATAAGTTGGCAAAACGGCCTTTTGCGAATTGGCAATTCGCGATACTCTTCCGGCCGTTGAACCACGGTTTTCTTGTCAAACCTCTCACGTGCTAGCATGTTGGGCGAACAGCTTGATCTAACGAGTGACGTTCCCACGTCGTCGCGGCCCGAACAGAACAGCCAGCGGCGGTTTATCGGAATTCACTTCACCTGTTGCGACGTCTACACGCGGGTTTATGTCAATCGCGAGGAAACCGCCTACGTCGGCCACTGTCCCCGCTGTTCGCACAAGATCATTCTTCGCATCGGGCCGGGCGGAAGTTCGTCCCGATTCTTCACTGCGACATAGTGCTTTGTGGGCTTTGTCGCACCTTAATTTTGGGTTTGTGTGCCACTGGCTTTGCCATGTGAACCGCCAAGGAAAGTCGCTCAAACAGCACTTGCAGAGCCAGTGGCATACGATAGGCCATCCTTATTCGAGCGACCTAGGGCGGAAATTGCCCGTCTTAACACGATTTCAGGTCGTCTTGAAATGGTCGGCTAATTCTCCTACTATTCCGCCGCGAAATGGTGCGGGAGTGCCGCGCTTTGACTCCGTTCATACGGTTAAGCCCATGCTCATGGATTACGAAGTACAACGCTGTACGCGACAGTGTGTCGTGTCGGGTCGGGAACTCAAGCCGGGCGAGACGTTTTATTCGGTCCTAAAGAGCGAAGGGGCCAACGTCGTGCGGCAGGATTACGCCGAGGAAGCCTGGACCGGTCCGCCCGACAATGTGATCGGTTGGTGGAAATCGCAAGTCCCAACCGGCGATCCGCGTAAGCTGCATTGGGCACCGAACGACGTGATGCTCGAACTATTTGAGCAGTTGGCCGATCAACCCGAGCGGTTCGATTTTCGATATGTGTTGTCGCTGTTGTTGATCCGTCGCAAGTTGTTGCGTTTGGAAGAAAGCGAGAGGGACGCAGCGGGAAACGAAATTGTCCTGTTAAGTTGTCCGACTCGCGAAACGGAATATCGGGTCGAGGTTGTCTTGCCGGACGCTCCACGTGCCCAAGAAATTCAAGAAGAGTTGCAACGGTTGTTGTTTGCCAAAGGTACGCCGTAAGATTACAGGTACGCCGTGAAATCGTCCCCGCTGTATATGTTGATATTGTTGACAACGCTCTTCGCCAGCGCGGGGGCTGGCTGTCCTTACATGAACATGCTGAGCCAATATCCGCCGCCACCGCGAGTGCTGCAACCGTCGCCGACGCTCGAACAGATCACGACCGCCGTGAACTACAACAGCGGTCGCATCGGCTCGCTCGAGGCGCGAAATGCCTCTTTGAGCGGGACAGGGTTTCCAACCCTGCGCGCGAACATTGCCTTTGATCGACCGCGACGTATTCGGTTGCGAGCGGAAACAGCCTTTACCGGTCCGGAAGTCGATCTCGGCAGCAATGACGAAATGTTTTGGTTCTGGGTCAAACGAAGCCAACCCCCCGCCTTGTACTTTTGCCGCCACGATCAATTTGCAGTCTCCGATTTTCGCCG
>JAYUFG010000075.1:0-2680 GCA_043738845.1 Planctomycetaceae bacterium | reverse complement strand
GGTACCTCCGGCGGCGATGTGTGGCCTCAAAAGACTAACGTCGGTTGATGAGACAACCAATCGCGACACCCAATCCGGCCGCGACCAGCAATGCGGTGAGGGGTTGTTTGCGAATCGTGTCTTCGATCGAGTGTTCAAGATCAACGGCTTTGTTTTTGCCCTGCTCCAAGTATTGCGAGGCTGTGTCCTTCAATTCGCCGACCTTTTCCTGAACGGTTCGCGAGGCATCGGCCCCTAATTGTTGGACGGCACCGAGAACGTCGTGCCCGGTCTCCTTGACGCATTCCTTCGCGTGTTCCGCAGTTCCCTTCAATTGATCCATGCCTTGACGGACGTCGGAGCCTGAATTTGCCGAAAGCGTTGCCATAACTTGTCTCCCTAAAAAAGATGTTCCTAAAAAAATGGCTACCTGGAAGGAGCGGCTTCAACGCTGAAACTCCCGCGAGAGGAGAGATGCAAGCGGCGTGCCAAAGAGGTTGCGAAACCGGAACGAAGCGATTCAGGTGTCGTTACTGCGAAATAATTCTCGATCATCGCTTGGCAGCGAGGCACAGCGGAGCGTTCGCGGCGGAGGACGCGGCAAATGTTAAAGCGGAAAGAAATTTCGAGCCAGTTCCCGAGTGAGTCGGGTACCGGCCGAAAATGGCCGTCCATCAGCCAAGTTGATCGAAAGTGTGTCAGACCGGGGTGGTTTCGGCGGTTTCCGCTTCGTCGGGCAAAGAGACCTGTCGTTCAATCGAGATGCCCAGGGCGCGGATTTTATTGCGGAGGCTGCCCCTGGTGATTCCTAAAATCTCGGCCGCTTTCGATTGATTGCCGTCCGTGTGACGGAGGACGCTGGTCAACAAAGCCCGTTCCATGACTTCGACCGTCTCGGCATAAAGATTTTGCGTCCCCGCAGATAAGCGTTCGTCAATAAACGTCTGAAGATCGCCATTCGGTTGATCGGATTCGTCATCACGTTTGCAGGCCGATTCCGGCGGTCGCAATTCGGCGGGAAAGAAACTAGCAATCAACACCGGTCCATTGGCTTGCAGCAGAGCCTGTCGCAGGACGTTTTGCAATTGGCGAACATTCCCCGGCCAGCGATAGCGCATGAGCAGATCGACGGCATCGGGAGAAATTCCGTGTACGTCTTTCCCCAACTCCCGCCGAAATTGCACGAGAAACCATTCCAGCAGCAACAAGATATCGGTTCGTCGCTCGCGTAAGGGAGGAATTTTGATGGAAAAACCGTTGAGGCGATAGTAGAGGTCCTCGCGAAATTCTCCGCTCGCGACCATTTTTTCCAGATCGCGATTTGTGGCGGCGATAATCCGAACATCGGTCCGCACGGTTTGCGTCCCGCCCACCCGCTCAAACTGCTGTTCCTGCAGAATTCTCAAAACTTTGCTTTGTACGAGGGGCGACATATCGCCGACTTCATCCATGAACAACGTGCCGCCGGAACATTGCTCGAACTTTCCAATGCGTTGCGACGTCGCGCCGGTAAACGCCCCTTTTTCATGGCCGAATAACTCACTTTCCAATAAGGTCTCGGTCAAGGCTGCACAGTTGACGGCGAGAAAGGCCTCTGCCGAACGGCGACTATGTTGATAGATCGCGCGGGCAACCAGTTCCTTGCCTGAACCGCTTTCGCCCCGAATTAGCACGGTCACGTCTTGCGGAGCGACTCTTCCGATGGCCTTATAGACCTCCTGCATTTGCGGACTGCGGCCGACGAGTGAATCTCCCGCCGGTGGCAGCGCACCGGTTGTATTCAGAGTGACGGGCACATTCATCAGGCGACGAATTTCGATGGCCTGCAACACGAGTTCTTGAATGCGGGCTAAATCCAACGGCTTCAACAAATAGTCGAAGGCACCGAGTTTCATGGCTTCAATCGCCGTGTCACTCGTTCCACCAACGGTAATGAAAATGATGGGAACCTTGGGGACCAATTTGTGAAGCTGTTGAAACGCTTCGAGTCCCGACATGTCCGGCAGCAAGATGTCCAATAGAATAACATCAAGCATCTCATTTTTCGCAAGCTCCAGCCCCTCTTGAACGGTCGCTGCGGGGAGGACTTCTACGTCCAGATCACGAAAAGCCGCCGAAACAATGTGGCGGACCGAGCGGTCGTCATCAATTACGAGCAGTTTGGCCATCTCAGGATATCCTTTTCGCGACGAGTTTCGACGGCCGTTGATCTCGATGGCCCCCTTCGGATGTCCCTCCATGCTAGCCGTTTGGTCACTCAAAATCAACCAATTTGGTTGATTTATGACCACTATTTTGGGATTCGTCCTGCGAAAATTTGGCACCATTGATCCATTTTACCAAACCCATTCGGTGCGTCCGGACGCAAGGATTCGCCGTTCGGCCACTCTCGAATACAGCATTGAAATGCACCTATGAAAAATTGGCACAATTGTTGCGGTAGTAGCGTAATGCGTTTCGTCAAAACCTCGAACGGCGGGATCGAGCAATGCCCACCAAGTTCTAACTTTCTTACTCAGGAGCGAGCAGCCATGTTGTACTACTCTGCAGTGTTTTTCGTAATCGCGCTCGTGGCGGGTGTCTTTGGTTTTTTTGGCATCGCGGCAGGGGCGGCCGAGGTGGCAAAAATCTTGTTTTTCATTTTTCTCGTGTTGTTTGTGGTCAGTCTTTTTACGGGGGGCTGGCGCAATCGCGGAGGGGG
>JAYUFG010000074.1:0-7070 GCA_043738845.1 Planctomycetaceae bacterium | reverse complement strand
CGATGAGAATTGCCCACTGTTGCCAACGCGGCGTGGCACCGATCAAGTATCCCGTTTTTAAATCTTGTGACGTCGTTCCGCCGTTTGATGCGGCAATGCAGACGACGCCCCCAATGGAAAGGGCCAACACGCGATCGGCGGGCGTTGTCATCTGCAAGGCGAGGAAGATCAGACAGGTCAGCAGTAATGTGGCGACCGTCATTCCTGAAATTGGATTCGACGAAGAGCCAATTTCACCCGTCAGTCGAGAGGAAACTGTTACGAACAAGAACCCAAACATGAGAACGAGAAGCGAACCCAGGATTGCCGACTTCAGCCCGACTTCCGGATAAAGAAACGCACTCAGGAGTCCGAGCAGAAAAAGACTTCCCAGAAATACAACCTTCATCGACATGTCGTTTTCCGTTCGCAAGTTGCCAGAATCGACATCACGCTTTGCGCCGGATAACCCGCGCAGTCCAGAGCCGATGGACCGCACGATCATGGGGAGCGTGCGAAACATACTGATGATTCCCGCAGCGGCAACGCACCCGGCTCCAATATACAACAAGTAATTTTCGCGAATCGCTCGCAAATCCATGTTCAAAACGAGGGCCGCTTTGGAAGGAGAGATCGGCGTTGTGGCGGCATCGCCAAAAATGGCGATCAGTGGGGCAATGACCATGTAACCCAGCACCGCACCGGCCATCATGACCGCACTCGTTCGCGTTCCAATGATGTACCCGACGCCGAGCAGTTCTGACGCCATCGCGCCCGCGAACACCGCCGACCGATTGAAGAAGGACAACGGCCACGCGACCGTTTCCAATAACATGTTCATCCCTTCGGTGACGAACTTATGGATGAACGCGATCCCGAATCCGAAAAATACCAAAAGGCCGTTGCTGCCCCCCGTCTCGCCAGTTTTCAAAACTTCGGCACAGGCGGTCCCTTCGGGATACAGCAGCTTTCCCGGCTCATTCGCGCCGCCGTGCAACTTCACGATGAACGCCCGACGCAGCGGGATCATCATCAAGATTCCCAGGAGTCCGCCCAAAACTGAAACGACCATCACTCGGTCAATCGTGAGATCAAATCCCAACTTCATAATCGCGGGCATCGTCGCGCCCACGCCAAATGCGATGGACTCGCCAGCCGAGCCAGCCGTTTGCACAATGTTGTTTTCCAAGATCGTCGTGCGGCGAATACCAAAGACCTTGGAGAAAACGCGGAACAAAGTGATCGACAACACGGCGACCGGGATCGACGCCGAAACGGTCATCCCCACCTTCAGCACCAAGTACAACGATGACGCACCGAATACGATCCCGAGGAGCGAACCCATCAGGACCGCCGACCAAGTGAACTCTGGGATTTTGGCGTTGTCGGGGATGTAGGGCTGAAATTTGCCAGCGTCGCTCGCACGAGCGGGCGAGGTGGGATTGGGGGCCTTGGCCATGCGGGACTTCCATGCAAAGGGGCAAGAACAAGTAAACCGACTGCAAACGTCGCTATAACTTGGCGATTTTCCGCAAGAATTGCAAGCCGGTCGGGTGTGCCGAAAACTCCCGTATTCAAAATTGTGCGAATCGCACCGGATCGCCTACTCCCAAGCAACAACTTTTGGCCACAACTTGCCAGTACCTCATACACATTTTTCAAAGCTCGGTTGCGCCAGCCGTTTTGGAATCGGTTCCCGTCGGAGGAGGTGTGCAGAATTTGGGTGGTGGATATGGCGGCGGACGTGACGGAGATCGAAGTAGTCGTCGCATGGCCTGTTGAGATTGCGATTGCAATTGGTGACGGCCATCCAGACAGAATGTCAGAATCGCCGTGGCCATCGAAAACCTTGACTGACCGCGTTTGGGTGGCACTTCATTTCGGTCTCACGCTGCGCGGCGGCGGGTTTTGCGACCGGGAGTTTCTAGGTCCTTCGGCTGAACTTCGGAAACTGCCGATTCCGTCACGGGTGTTGTAACCAACTTGGTTGCGGCGAAGTAGTATCGCGAAAAAATATAGCCGACATAGCCAGCGATTCCGCAAGAACTAAGAAACAACGCTCCGCGATAAGCGATCAAGTAGCTATAGAGTGCATTGATAAAACCGGTGAGCGGTCCCAAGCTGCCAAACTGTTCGAGGATTTCAACCCGGCGTGCGCCGAGCGCGTTGCCAATCTCGGCGGAGACCGTCAGGATCAATCCGCCGATCAAACCGAGCAGCATGATATATCCGCCATCGCCGCTTTCGCGCCACGTCGCCACCAATAAAATCGTCCACAACGCCAGACCAATCGTGAGCGGGGCCGTGATCTTAAAGACAGCAAGATAAAAACCGCCTGCGTCTTTCGGCAGTTCATCCGACTCGTCGAACCAACCGATCGCATACGGCTGAATGAAACTGAAAATCGTCACGAGCCAAACGTGCAGACGAATTGCCCCTTTGCGAATTTGATTGACTTCGCCCCAGGCCGTTTCCGCCTCTGACAATACGGTCGAAGCGGGCGGAGAGGTACTCGATACGATTTGAGTCAGTTGTTTTTTCATGAGGGCCAGATGGATCGAGACCTGAAATCGCCGAGGACAGCGCAGCATTGGACAAACATTCGCGCACGGAGCCGGTATCAGGTGATCGGTTGTTGGCCGCACAACCGTTAAGAGCTTCCGCCACCAACCGCTGGTTTTTGGCGATTACCGTGGCCATGAGATCGGCATTGCGCGGAATAGACTTCGCCTCTTGCCGCAATTGACAGATTCACCCGCCTCACTTCATGCTATCGCTGCTGGCTGTTCGTCTTCGCACAGCCCACGCTGTCGCAACCTGTTTGTGGGCCACACGTGGTCTGCTCTGGGCGAGAACCGGTCGGACAAGTGGGGCACGGCTTCGGGCAATAGTCGTCGGGGCAGCACGCGGGCAAGGGGCAACATCCTTCGCACCAATTGCCGGAGCCGCCCTGCTCCAAACGAATTTGCCAACCGCCGCCGAGCGCACGATACAGACCAACGAGACTTAACGAAACATCTCCTTCGGCCTGTGCGGAGGCGTCCTGTTGTTTCACGAGAAAGCTTTGAATGTTGAAGACGCGATTGAAGTCAGCTTTGCCTTGACGATAGAGTTCGACGACGAGATCGTTCGCCTTTTGCGCGGCGTTGACTCCTTTATTCAGCGAAGCGAGGCGAAGTTGGCCGTTCAAATATCCGGTGATCCCGTCCTCGGCCTCTTCGTTCGCCTTCAACATGGTTTGTTGATAGGTGTACGCAAGTTCTTGAAACTTCGCGTCTTGTACGTGGACCGCATTCACGATCCGACCATAGTTGAGAATGTTCCAACGAATCGACGGACCTATCGAACCATAGTCCGCCCCCGTCGTGAACAAATCTTTGAAATTCGCCGCCTCGACACCGATCGTTCCATTGATTGCGATGTGTGGATAGAGTTCGCTTTCGGCCACACCGATCAAGGCACTTTGCGCAGCCAGATCGCGTTCCACCTTTCGCACGTCGGGCCGACGGCGCATCAAATCGGCCGGAATCCCCACCGCCACACTCGCGGGCGGTTTCGGGAAAGGCTGTTCTTTCCAACTTGGCGTCAGGTCTTCCGGCACACGCCCCAGCAACACACACAGCCGATTGTTCCCTGCCCGCGATAAGGTTCGCAACTGCGGAATGAGGGCTTCGGTTTCCGATAAATTCGTTTGGGCCTGTTGGACGTCGATGTCGGTGCCGAGTCCGTTCTTAAATCGGGCGGCGGCAATATCGTAACTTCCCTTCAGCGATTTGACATTGTCTTCGGCCAATTTCAGCCGTTTTTGCAAAGTTCTGATTTCGATGTAGCTCGTGGCCACGTCGGCAAGCAACGTCACGAGGACATCGTCGTAATTTTCGATCGAGGCGTCGAGAGTCGCATCGGCGGACTCCATTGCTCGGCGGAAGCGGCCCCAAAAGTCGAGTTCCCACGCGAGATTGAAACCGGCATCCCATTGGCTGATCGACCGATTGCTTAGCAGTGGCGTCGCGACCTTCGTACTTTTCAGACTCCGCGTGTAATCTCCGAAAGCCTGTTGCTGTTGCGGCAACAGATTGCCACGGACAATGGCCCATTGCGAACGGGACTCGAAAATTCGCCAACCCGCGACGCGCAGCGAGAGATTCTGATCGCGAGCTTCATGGACCAAGCCATTCAAGACCGGGTCTTGAAACGAGGTCCACCACGCATAGTGATCTTCGGAATCTTTCTGCAATCGTTGGTCGTCCGCATCGATCCAATGGGGTGCGGCGGGTACGACCGGGCGACAATAGTTCGGCCCGACCTTGGCATCATGGTGCCACCACTCGCGGCAACTCGTGCAGCCACCGGAAAAGGTTAGCAGCACGACCGTAGTCAAACCAATCAATAGCGACCGCAAGCGAAAGCGAATTTCAGTGGTGCGCAGTTTTTTCTGGGTGTTCGAGTTTACGGACATGTCGTGACGGGATGGTTGCTGGTTATGCCCTGAGCTTCGACAACCGGTGGCGGGTCGTGCGTTACTGCTGAACAAACCAGCAATGGCACCCGATGCGTTGGTTAATCCGCAGCGCAGTTCGTGGGTCGGCGTGATAAACTTCCGGGATCGTGCCGAGTTTGGCAATTGACAATCAGGTCGGTCTTGCGCGGAATCTTCGCGTCCTTCGTCACCACGCATTTATCATTAACATTCGATCTATTCGGACGCGGAGGCAAATCACGGTTAATTCCTTCCTTCGCCCCGCTAACCCTTACGTAACCGGACTGCCAAAATTCCCCTTCGGTAACGAACGCTGCAGAACACGAGAAACTGTAACGGTCGTAAGCAACAACCCAATTGTAACGGCAAAATTACCGGCGCATCGGGTGGCGTAAACCCATTACCAACGGCCCATCTTGGTCGCGTCGGGACCGCCGACGGTAGCCATGCTTTTAAGACACGGTTCGAAAAGGTACTCCAATGAATCATGCGTCACCGTGCGGATTCCGAATTGTTGATCCGTGAATTTTTCGGTCACGTTCCAGGTCGTCGAACATGCCCAGCCTAACCGTGTAGAAATCGCACTAGCCCAAACGTAAAAATCACAGCGCAGAATGCAAAACGAGAGGAAAGAGGGCTGATCGGGCCTCCTTCATACACAATTGCCGCCGATTGACTTTTCCCTCTGGCGGGATACGATGACGGAGCGGTGAATTTGCCTCGCCGGTCCCGTTTTTTTAGGAGATTACGCCACAATGACGCAGCTCGAACAAGCTCGGGCGGGAACGATTACTCCCGAAATGGAATTTGTCGCCCAGCGTGAAGGTTTGGAGCCGGAACTCATCCGTTCCGAGGTCGCCATTGGCCGGATGGTCATACCCGCCAACACGGTCCATCTGCAAAAAAAGCTTGAGCCAATGTGTATTGGTATCGCTGCCAAGACCAAGATCAACGCCAACATTGGCAACTCGGCCGTCACCAGCAACCTGGAGGGCGAACTCGAAAAGCTTCATACCTCGGTCCACTTTGGGTCCGACACAGTGATGGACCTTTCCACTGGCAAGGACATCGACCAAATACGGGCGGCGATCATTGAGGCTTCGCCGGTGCCGATTGGGACCGTTCCCATCTATCAAATGCTCGAGGAGTTGGGGGGCAACATCGAGGATATGCGCCCGCAGCATTTCCTCGATATGGTTGAACATCAAGCCAAGCAGGGGGTCGATTATATGACCGTCCACTGCGGCGTGTTGTATGAACATCTGTCGCTCACCTCGGAGCGGATCACGGGCATCGTCAGTCGGGGCGGCTCGTTGATTGCCAAATGGATGATGACCCACCGCAAGCAAAACCCGCTATACGAATCGTTCGATGACCTGTGCGCAATCATGCGTCAGTACGATGTGACGTGGAGCCTGGGCGACGGTTTGCGGCCGGGCTGCATTGCCGACGCGAGTGACGCCGCCCAATTTGCCGAATTGGAAACCTTGGGAGAGTTGACACAACGCGGTTGGAAAAACGGAACACAGGTCATGGTCGAAGGGCCGGGCCACGTCCCGATGGACCAGATCGACATGAACATCAAGAAGCAAATCGAAATCTGTCACGGTGCCCCGTTCTACGTACTCGGTCCGCTCGTGACCGACATCGCGCCGGGTTACGACCATATCACGAGTGCGATTGGTGCCGCAATTGCTGGTTGGAGCGGAGCGGCCATGTTGTGCTACGTCACACCCAAGGAACATCTCGGCTTGCCGGAAAAAGAAGACGTCAAGCAAGGCGTCATCGCCTACAAGATCGCCGCACATGCCGCCGACTTGGCCCGTCATCGCAAAGGTGCCCGGGATCGGGACGACGCTTTAAGCCGTGCCCGATTTGGTTTCGATTGGAATGAACAGTTTCGTTTGTCGCTTGATCCAGAAACGGCCCGTCGGATGCACGACGAAACCTTGCCGCAAGAGTCGTTTAAGACGGCCCACTTTTGCAGCATGTGCGGGCCGAAGTATTGCTCGATGCGGATCACGGAGGACATTCGTAAAATGGCCGCCGAACAAGCCCTTCAGCCGCTCGTGACGCTTGAACCAGCGCGTACCTGATTAGCACGGCGAGCGGTCAACTTGTACAAGCGGCGTCTCGCCGTTTATGTAACGCGGCGAGACGCCGCGTCTACGAGTCGAACCTAACGACCGCATCAAGCGTTTCATACTACCGACCATCACATCATGCCAGCCATTGAAATTCGCGGACTGTCGAAGTCGTATCGAGTCTATCAAAAAAAAGAGGGACTCTTAGCTTCCGTGCGCGGTCTGTTCCACCGCGAATATCGTGAGGTCCACGCGGTCAAGAATGTCGATTTGACCGTCGAGTCGGGCGAGTTCGTTGCCTTTCTCGGTCCCAACGGGGCAGGCAAAACGACCACCCTCAAACTTTTGTCGGGCGTGATTCATCCCAGCGGCGGCACAGCGAGCGTGTTGGGACATGTCCCCTGGCTGCGGGAGAACATTTATCGGCGGCGATTTGCCCTCGTGATGGGCCAGAAGAATCAACTGTGGTGGGATTTGCCAGCCCAGGAAAGTTTTCGCCTGCATCAACAGATTTATCGGATTGAATC
>JAYUFG010000073.1:0-18633 GCA_043738845.1 Planctomycetaceae bacterium | reverse complement strand
GGAGTAAACCCGGCACTTTCAAAAAAAAATCGTCATGATCGGTCGCCGCAATCCAGTTTTCACTCGCCACCAACAAAAAGTAACAGCCTCGTAGCGGAGCGAGGCGGAACCGAAATGGCCACAGGGACGCATCAAATGTGATATCGGGAAGTTATTTCGGGACTATCCCTAAACAGATCAACTTGTGGGTGGCAAGTACACTTGCCGGTGACACGGAACGGAAATGTTTGGGAGCGAACCGGCCGGTGCCGAGGCCATTTTACAACTTCGCTCGGCCAGCCTGAGTGAAGACGGTCGCCTGAACGAATAAATACCTCCGCGCCCGTCCCGGCAGCCCGTTCGTCCGCCGCCCGACCCTCGAAACCACAGCATAAGCTGACGTGGATCCTCGCCGAACCAACGTTCCCGGCGAGCGGGAGGCGTAAGTCCCCTGTTCTCTGCGGTCAAGTTCTCTGCGACTAGTTTTCCGGTACTCAATCCTCCCCCGCCTCCACCGGCGTGGCCCCCGGCGGTGGCGTTCCGCCCCCCGACCGAACATACCGGCTTCGCAGTTGGGCATATTCCTGGGCGGTCGGTTCGTCGGCCTGAATCTCGCCACCGACGACGGCCGCATCGAACAGTTTTTGCAAAAAAGGCCGGCACCATCCGCAGCCGGTTCCCGCTCCAAAGCAGTCGCTCAATTGTCCGACTCGGCGCGGTTTTTCGACGCGGAGATAGTTCACTACCTTGCGTTTAGTGACGTGAAAACAGAGACAAAGTTCGTCGTCGAGATTCACTGACCTTCGGCCGGTGTTCAACCCGCCGCTCGTAAGAGATACCACCGCTAATCGTTTCCTCGTTCCCGCTCGTTGGCATTTCAATTATATCGTATACCTGACTTATCCGGATAGCGAATTTCGCAGCCAGTGGCAATTGCTTATGCCAGCGGCTACTTCTCCAGTGCAGAGTACGCCTCCGCGTGACGGCGGGACAATGACGAGAGAGAGTCATTTCCGGTCGCTCCACTGGCAAAAATCGTGACCACCGGAGAACCGCTGCGAAGTTCGCTCCCGACCGGGGGAAGGTCGGCAACCAGCGGCCAAGAGTGACGGTTGTTTTGTTCCTGCGTCCAGTCAATGAACGCGGGCGTAACAACACCGTCACGGCGAGCATAGAGAATCTGCTTTGCAAATTTGTGAGTTTCGTCGGTCAGGTACCCTGAACCTGAGCTACGGGTTGACGACATGAAATTAGGATCAGGCAATGTCTCTTCGCGACACGCCTCGACATGCCAACGCACGGCGGAAAAATCGTATGCTCGTTCAAAAATTTCGACCGACGCGGTATAGCGTGGATTGACCTCGATGGGAAAGAGATGTGGCTCGGCGGTCGAGTGGTCGGACGACACCACCGCATCGACTCCGAAGAGTCCCTGTAGAGAAAAGGCTTCGCTCAACACTTCGCCGATTTTTTTCCACTCCCGTTGCATCGGCGGCGAAAGGACGCATGGACCGAGCGACCCGGCATATTGAAACTCTCCCGGCGTGGCGAACTCGCGGCCGATTAGTTGTCGCGTAGCGCCCAGCATTACGGCCCGTCCTTTAGCGGCAACGAAGACAGCGGAACAAGGTTCTCCCGCGATAAGTTGCTGAAAGTATACGTCGCCCTTGGCGGAGGTCTCGGACGTCTCGCCCAGCCAGCGTTCGATATTGGTCCCGCCCGCCGAGCGAATCCGCTTTCGCAGCCACGAACCATCGCATGGAACATCGTGATGAACATCATTCCTTGAAAGGAAAACGTTCGGTGTACACAGTCCATGATCTCGCAGCACCTGCGCCACTTCGAGCGGATTACGAACGTGTTCGAGAACTTCCGGCGGATTGCCGAGTAGTTCTCGCGAGGCACTGATCTGCGCAACGACTTCCGGATAGTTCTCGAGCGCACCGGTGTACATCCAATTTCCCGGCGGTGCCCCACGAACGGCCTCCACCAAACCAGCGGGATAATTTTCGACGCGGATTGTTGGGCAACATACCCGCAAGTCCTCGTCCGCAAACAAATCAACCGCCCAGGGATTTAAGCCCGCGCTGCGAGCGGATTGTGCCGCCGCGCGGGCACTTGCGCCGCAGATCAACAAGGTGTCGTTCAAGATCGGCGTGAGGGTTGGAATGGGTTGATTGGTAACGGAATCACGATTTGTTTTTGTACTCGACTTTGAAGTCTTTTGCAGCCCGAAGGGCTGAGATTTTTCCGTCCAGGGCAACGCCTTGCGGAATCGACTTCGGACCCACTTGAATTTCCAGCGTTCTTTGGTATGTTTCGAGGGCGTTAATGGACGTTTAACGTGGACCAAAGTTGGGTCTACTCGGGGCGTGCAGCGTTGACGACTTGGTCCATTTTTCCATCGAAAATCAACTTAGTTCACGATCGTTCTCAATTTTGGTATTGCTATCACTTTCATTGCGGAGAGACAACTTATGTCGATGTTTATTGGAGAGGCGTTGGCTGGCGAAGGAAACGAAATTGCCCATATCGACTTGCTGATTGGCGATAAGGACGGCCCGGTCGGCAATGCGTTCGCGAACGCTTTGGCCCGTCAGAGCGAAGGTCACTCGAACTTGTTGGCCGTTTTGGCCCCGAATTTGGGTGTTAAGCCTGCGACGGTCATGATTACGAAGGTCACGATTAAGGGAGCGAAGCAAGCCGTGCAGATGTTTGGCCCCGCCCAGGCCGCCGTGGCCAAGGCTGTCGCCGACTCGGTCGAAGCGGGCGTGATCCCCAAGGCCGACGCCGAAAAGCTCGTGATCGTATGCGGCGTGTTCATCCACTGGCAAGCCGCCGATGACAAGAAAATTTACGCTTACAACTATGAAGCGACCAAGATGGCCATCGCCAACGCGATGAAGAACAGCCCGTCGGTTGACGAAATGCTGGCTGGCAAAGAGAAAGCGGCCCATCCGTACCGTGGTTTCTAAGCAAAGTGGTTTCTAAGCAAATGGGTATAATGGATTATCCACGAAACCCCGGTCGAGTGGCCGGGGTTTTTTACGCGCACAACGGAACTTTCACAAGAGGTTCTCATGGACAAGCCAGCCATTCTTCTACAACTCGATACCGATCCGCAGCCCAGCGTGTTTGATGCCGTTGTTGCCGTTGATGCCGGTGCGGACAAACTATTTCGACATGGCAACGTCTCGCCCGAAAATGTTCGCGAACTCGTTCACGGAGCGATCTTCACGCGCGGTGGTGACGATCTGAGACGAACGGCGATTTTTATCGGCGGCTCCAATGTGCAAGCGGGCGAAGCCCTCTTGGCCGCAGTCAAACAATCATTTGTCGGGCTGATGCGGGTTTCGGTCCTGATCGACTCGAACGGTGCAAACACGACCGCCGCCGCGGCCGTTCTTGCGGCGTCAAAACATTTGGACCTGTCACACACGTCGGCCTTGGTGTTGGGTGCCACCGGTCCCGTCGGGCAAAGGGTCGTGCGACTGTTGGCGGGCCAGGGATGCGCCGTGCGAGTTGGTTCCCGCGATATTGTGCGGGCGGAAGAGGCGTGCGCCGCCGTTTTAGAAAAACTGCCCGACGCGAAATTGGAAGCTTGTTCGACTGGCTCGACCCTCGGCCTCTCAGAGGAATTGCACGCGGTGCAATTGGTCATCTCCGCTGGTGCGGCGGGCGTGCAATTGCTCCCTCTCGCCGCGCGACATGCCTACACCACGTTGAAAGTGGCGATTGATCTCAACGCCGTCCCTCCCTTGGGCATCGAGGGAATCGACCTGCTGGACAAAGCGAAAGAGCGCGACGGGGTGATGTGCTACGGTGCGATTGGCGTCGGAGGCACAAAAATGAAAATCCACAAAGCGGCCCTGCGGCGATTGTGGGAAGCCAACGATCTGGTCCTCGACGCCGAGGAAATTTTCGCGTTGGCCCGGAATCTCGGATGAGCATTGGACGAAGTCCTACTTCAGTGCGACCGCTTGCACGGCGTCCACGATCACGTGGCCGTCGGTCCCTTCGTTCGAGATGACGACGGTCAGTTTGGATTTGGCGTCACAGACGATTTTGCCGACGGAAACGAAGCCCTGATCGGCAGCCGCAGTCGCCTGACGCTGATTGACGTGGGTTGTTTTGGTTTCTTTACCGGTTGAAAATGTCACAGGGACGTTGGTCGCGCGATTGCTGCTCGGCGTGTAAGAAACGCGCACCTCATACGTGCCGGGTTCCGCAATCGAGAGAGTAAATTTCGCCGAGAGCTTTCCCTTGTGGTCGTTGCCATCGTGACGATAGCCCGCCCCGACGAAGCCGGGCGTCACACTGCTCGAGGCCCACTCGCCAGTGAATTCTGCATCGACGTCGTCGAGAACAATGCCGGGAAGTTTCTGCGGATCGAGACCCGATTTTTTGCCTTCCGCTGCGGCCGAGTCGCGTTTCGGTCCAGTCCATTCGAGAACTTGTTGATCGGCCAGAAGCTTTTCCCGCAGCTTTTTGTAATCGACTTTTTGCACGCTCACGCTGGTGTCGATGGCGTGACAGGCGGCGGTCGCAGCCGATTGACCCAGCACCATGAAGACCGGCTCCATGCGGATCGAGCCATACGCAATGTGCGAGGCTGAAAGACAGACGGGCACCAACAAATTCGAGCATTCTTTCTCTTTCGGAATCAGGGACCGATAAGAAATCGGATAGGGTGAAACGCCGACCTGTACGTCTCCTTCGTTCCAAATGCGACCATCCTTCACGTACCGCTGCGTGTTGTGAGAGTCCATGTTGTACGCACCCAATCCGATTGAATCTTCTGCAACGTTCTTACCCTGACAGTTGTGCTGGGTCATCACGTAATCGGAAATCAGCCGCCGGGCTTCGCGAACGTACATTTGTTGCGGCCAGTTGCCACTGTCGACAAATTCGTCCTTCGAGAGTCCCCACTTGTTGACCACGTCGTGAACGTTTTTGGGTACCCGTTCATCGTTCGCTAAGAACCACAACATCCCTGTATGATAAGTGACGTGTTCTTGAAAAATTCGCTCGCGGGTGGCGTAGTCGCCGTCGGGAAAGTCGTAATTCATCCCAATGTTGTCGGACGAAAATGCTCCGTGATTGTTCGTATCGGTTTTGCGATTTGGCATCGGCGTGCTGAGGTTGAGCGACTCCCACACGCCCGCTTGAATGTAACGGAGCAGAATTTCGTAGCGCAGCGGGTCGTAGTTTTTCGGCTTCGGCCAGGGAACGCGATTTTCCGGCGCGTCGGTCATGCAAACGCGAAAGTTGTACGCTTGCACGCGGCGGTCGCCGGAACCTTCTTCACCTGGACCACCGTCATGCAGGCCCGGAAGTAAGCCACTCTGAGGATCGCCCGGTTTGAGAAAAGGATCGACCGGCTTTGTGAACTGATGACTTTTGGCATTTTTGGTTTGGACGCCGTTAAGTGTTTCGTTATAGACCGCGTTGGCTTCGCGGCCAACGTGATAGGAGCAACCCGCCTTCGCGAGCAGGTCGCCTTCGTAAGTCGCGTCGATAAATTCTTTTCCGGAAAACGCCTTACCGCTTTCCATTGTAATGCTGACAATTCGCAGTCCGTCTTTTTTGACGCCCGACTTGAGATCGAGTCGCTCACCGTAAACGACGGGAATTTTATGCTCCTTGATGAAGTCGAGAAAAACCTGTTCCGCGACATGCGGCTCAAAGGTCCACATCGTATCGTTGCCGGGCGCACGGCGTTTGGCGGCGTACTGCTCCTTCGTTTCTTGTTTCCAGGTATTCGCCTGTTCGTAATGTCTAAAAATGCGAGCATAAAATTCCTTGGAGACTCCGCCGATGGCCGTTTTGTTGCCGATGTCGGTGGCACCAAGTCCGCCAGAGCTAAGTCCGCCGAGGTGCTTGCCCGGCTCAATGAGGACAACTGACTTGCCGAGCTTGGCCGTTTGTACAGCGGCAGCGACACCCCCCGATGTTCCACCGTACACGACAACGTCGTACGTTTCGGCGCGAGTATTCAGGGCAAGAATGTGAACCATCGCCGTCGAGAGGAGTATCGTGTGAAGTAAGGGCATAGTGTACGTGAGTGTGAGTAGTGGGAGAATTCAATGGTTAGGAACAACGCGCAGCGGAGCATTCTTGAGTGAGCGTCATTCAGAGGGGCGTTATCCCGACTGCTCGCTCGCTCAACAACAATATCCGATTTTAGACTACCGTGTCCCCAAGTGCTACTTTGGCAACTTCAGCATTCCCCGATATTGATCCGGCGTCGGATCGTTGGGAGTCGCTTTCCCGATGGAGTAATAGATGTCGTTCAGCCGTAATTGCGTCTCGGACGAAAGTTCCTGAAACGACCGAACGGGCCTAGCACGCAGATCCTCTGAAACCATCGACATCGCCAACGTGTTCACCGGGTCGAAGCCGACGCGAAAATCTTTTGCCCGGGCTTGGCGGTCGCCGAGCATGGCCCGCATAACGGAATCGGGGGCGGGACTATGGACCGAGCCAAGGAAGTGCCCCAGCTCGTGCAGCAAAACTTCCAGTCGTTCCGGTTCGTTGATGTGTTGCGACCACTCGCGGATCAGGATATGCGTGTGCAGCGGCCCCCGCGTTCCACCCAAGTGGAATTGGCCCGTTGGAACTTCGTATTGACTCGTAAAGCCGATCGCGACGCGGGCTTGTTCCGGCTTTACTTTTTGTTCGAACTCGGCTAAAGATTTGGTGAAGTCGCTGATGCGATTGTCGGAAACCCATTCTTCGTAACCGATGATCTCAAATTTTGCGCGACACGTTTTTTCAAGAATGTCATTGGCCGCTTGAATCCGCCGACTCAGCCGACCTTTCCATACATTCTTGGGGGCCTTCTCATCATCATCGACGAGAATTTTTACCGGGATCACGAGCAGTTTTTTTTGCTCCGGCTTGGCTCCTGCTTTCTCGGTCGCCGGGAGTGGAGTTCCCGCTTTTCGCGGGTCATCTGAGTCAAAGGGCCAGGGGCCAATCAATTCGGGCGGCGCGGGTGTTGTCGCAGCGGTCGTGGCAGGTGTGGTGGGACGAGCCGAGCCTTTGTCGTCGCCCGCGACGAGTGAGATCTCTCCGAACGCCAACTGTCCCTTTGAATCGGTAATGAAGCAATAGGCAGAATTGATCTTCAGTGGTTTTTCTTTCGGGCCATCGTCGGTGGTGTATGTGACTGTCCCACCCTGCTTGACGGGCCACGCCAGCACATCGCCGGAGGGCAAATTCTGCGGCGCGACATCTTGGTCTTTTTCTTTGATCTGAAAAACGACTTTGTTCGGCGTGCGGTTGCCAAAGACGATCGTGGCGGCGAACAAATTCGTGGGAATTACAATGACGATCAGCGTCGTCATTATTGCCACCGAATTTTTCAAACGAGTTGAAATGGTTTGTCGCATTGCTAGCTAAATGGCTTGCCGGACTCCGTAGTAAAAACTTTCTTCTTCTCGACTTTCTCTGTGTCCTTTGCGTTTCAAATGTGTATCAGGTTAGAGGCACAAACGCCGAGTTCGCAGAGAACGCCAAGAACATGAAAGCTGTCGGCTGATTGGTGGAACAAAAGGAATCGGACGAGAGAATCTTGAACATACATACATACATGCACAACAACGAAACCTATATCACTCAGTTTAACCATCAAGGCGGTTTGGACCAGTGTTCTGTGTCAGATTTGGTAAGGTTTGTGGGTTACGCAGTTTGCCCGAATAGCGAAAATCACCCGATTTTTCCGAAAATTCCCTCAGTAGCGATAAATCGGGTGCCGATGACTATTCTGGAAGTGCCGGTTTTACGGCGGGAAGGCGGGGGGATTTTTCCCACGTGATTGGAACGGAAAAAGCCGTCCTTCTACAGAACCAAGTTCCAGAATTTTATGTGAAGGGGGAATCGAATGAAGATTTTCTTGCGTGCGGCCTGCTGCGCCGCCCTGGGGGTCATGTTGACCGCCACCACCGCTGTTGCCGAAAACGGTAATGGTCGGTCCCGTACCTTGAGTTACGAATCGTCCAAGCCACTCGTCGAAGCTGACTCTGTCCGCGACGACGACGACATCGCCACCCCGACCCGTCGGGCCGCTCCGGCGAGTTATAACAAAGCCGCCATGCAGCCGGTCGAGCATTCGGTGGTGCAATCGTCGCCAGCAACAACCTCCTCAGCTCCGCAATCGTTGTCTGAATGTGCAAGCTGCAACAATTGGGAAGGTCACGGTTGCGGAAAAGGGGGCTGTGGAAACGGTTGTGGAAAGGGGGGGTGCTGCGACAATGAAGGTGAATGGTTCGGCGGTGCAGAGTATCTGTACATCCGGCCGCACTTCAGCAATGACTTCGCCTATCGTCAGGCGCATGAAGTGAATGTGGCGGGCGGAACCTCAACGATCACCGAAACGGATCATGGTTTCGACTACGGCTATTCCAGTTCGATCCGCGCGTTCATTGGCTATCGCTTGTGTGAGTGCGGCGGCGAAGTAAAGTTCACGTATTGGGGTTTCGGGGGCAACGCCAGCGTGGATAGCCCCGCCCAAGGGGCTGTCAGCACGAGTGGCAACACCTCGACGCTGGATGTCTTCAGTTCGCTACTCGACGTCAATACGGGTGCCAACACGGGATCACACATTCATGCGACGTCGGGTCTGAACGTCAATGCGTTTGACATCGACTTCGCCAAGCCACTCCCGCTGTGCCAAGACTGCTGCTCGTGCTGCCCGACCTGGGAGTTCAAATGGAATGCGGGCGTACGAATTGCCGACGTGAAGCGTCATAACAATGTATCGCTGGTTAGTGCTAATAACACGATTTTGGAAACGGTCGATACGGTGGTTGACTTCCGCGGTGCCGGTCCGAAAATGGGCCTCGAAGGGCGTCGTTTCTTCGGCGAATGCAATGAGTTCTCGCTATTCGCTCGCGGCAATGGATCGCTTTTGCTCGGCACGTATGATTCACACATCGAATTCAACGAAATCCGCAACAACACGGCCGATATTCGCAACACGAAGATCACGCGGATCATTCCCGTCGCTGAACTGGAAGTCGGCGGTACTTGGAAGGCCAGCGAATGTTTGACGTTCACGGGCGGTTACCAATTGCAAGCCTGGTGGGATTTGGGAATGTCGGAACAACCTCTCACGAGTGGTTTGACGAACATTCCTTCACTCCAAGACTCGAACATCCTCTCGTTCGACGGCTTCTTCGTGCGGGCCGAGTACGCGTTCTAAGACGCGGTCTTAAGTTCTCCCTCTCCCTCTGGGAGAGGGCCGGGGTGAGGGTTTTCGGCGAACGCCAAATGTCCCTTGCTTCGAGCAATTTAGAAAAACGAGAATCCAAAAATGACAACAGCCTCGGACCAATTGGTCCGAGGCTGTTGTCATTTTTGGATTCTCGTTTTTCTAAATTGCTCGAAGCAAGGGACATTTGGCGTTCGCCGAAAACCCTCACCCCGGCCCTCTCCCAGAGGGAGAGGGAGAACTTAAGACCGCGTCTTAGAACGCGTACTCGGCCCGCACGAAGAAGCCGTCGAACGAGAGGATGTTCGAGTCTTGGAGTGAAGGAATGTTCGTCAAACCACTCGTGAGAGGTTGTTCCGACATTCCCAAATCCCACCAGGCTTGCAATTGGTAACCGCCCGTGAACGTCAAACATTCGCTGGCCTTCCAAGTACCGCCGACTTCCAGTTCAGCGACGGGAATGATCCGCGTGATCTTCGTGTTGCGAATATCGGCCGTGTTGTTGCGGATTTCGTTGAATTCGATGTGTGAATCATACGTGCCGAGCAAAAGCGATCCATTGCCGCGAGCGAATAGCGAGAACTCATTGCATTCGCCGAAGAAACGACGCCCTTCGAGGCCCATTTTCGGACCGGCACCGCGGAAGTCAACCACCGTATCGACCGTTTCCAAAATCGTGTTATTAGCACTAACCAGCGATACATTGTTATGACGCTTCACGTCGGCAATTCGTACGCCCGCATTCCATTTGAACTCCCAGGTCGGGCAGCACGAGCAGCAGTCTTGGCACAGCGGGAGTGGCTTGGCGAAGTCGATGTCAAACGCATTGACGTTCAGACCCGACGTCGCATGAATGTGTGATCCCGTGTTGGCACCCGTATTGACGTCGAGTAGCGAACTGAAGACATCCAGCGTCGAGGTGTTGCCACTCGTGCTGACAGCCCCTTGGGCGGGGCTATCCACGCTGGCGTTGCCCCCGAAACCCCAATACGTGAACTTTACTTCGCCGCCGCACTCACACAAGCGATAGCCAATGAACGCGCGGATCGAACTGGAATAGCCGTAGTCGAAACCATGATCCGTTTCGGTGATCGTTGAGGTTCCGCCCGCCACATTCACTTCATGCGCCTGACGATAGGCGAAGTCATTGCTGAAGTGCGGCCGGATGTACAGATACTCTGCACCGCCGAACCATTCACCTTCATTGTCGCAGCACCCCCCCTTTCCACAACCGTTTCCACAGCCCCCTTTTCCGCAACCGTGACCTTCCCAATTGTTGCAGCTTGCACATTCAGACAACGATTGCGGAGCTGAGGAGGTTGTTGCTGGCGACGATTGCACCACCGAATGCTCGACCGGCTGCATGGCGGCTTTGTTATAACTCGCCGGAGCGGCCCGACGGGTCGGGGTGGCGATGTCGTCGTCGTCGCGGACAGAGTCAGCTTCGACGAGTGGCTTGGACGATTCGTAACTCAAGGTACGGGACCGACCATTACCGTTTTCGGCAACAGCGGTGGTGGCGGTCAACATGACCCCCAGGGCGGCGCAGCAGGCCGCACGCAAGAAAATCTTCATTCGATTCCCCCTTCACATAAAATTCTGGAACTTGGTTCTGTAGAAGGACGGCTTTTTCCGTTCCAATCACGTGGGAAAAATCCCCCCGCCTTCCCGCCGTAAAACCGGCACTTCCAGAATAGTCATCGGCACCCGATTTATCGCTACTGAGGGAATTTTCGGAAAAATCGGGTGATTTTCGCTATTCGGGCAAACTGCGTAACCCACAAACCTTACCAAATCTGACACAGAACACTGGTCCAAACCGCCTTGATGGTTAAACTGAGTGATATAGGTTTCGTTGTTGTGCATGTATGTATGTATGTTCAAGATTCTCTCGTCCGATTCCTTTTGTTCCACCAATCAGCCGACAGCTTTCATGTTCTTGGCGTTCTCTGCGAACTCGGCGTTTGTGCCTCTAACCTGATACACATTTGAAACGCAAAGGACACAGAGAAAGTCGAGAAGAAGAAAGTTTTTACTACGGAGTCCGGCAAGCCATTTAGCTAGCAATGCGACAAACCATTTCAACTCGTTTGAAAAATTCGGTGGCAATAATGACGACGCTGATCGTCATTGTAATTCCCACGAATTTGTTCGCCGCCACGATCGTCTTTGGCAACCGCACGCCGAACAAAGTCGTTTTTCAGATCAAAGAAAAAGACCAAGATGTCGCGCCGCAGAATTTGCCCTCCGGCGATGTGCTGGCGTGGCCCGTCAAGCAGGGTGGGACAGTCACATACACCACCGACGATGGCCCGAAAGAAAAACCACTGAAGATCAATTCTGCCTATTGCTTCATTACCGATTCAAAGGGACAGTTGGCGTTCGGAGAGATCTCACTCGTCGCGGGCGACGACAAAGGCTCGGCTCGTCCCACCACACCTGCCACGACCGCTGCGACAACACCCGCGCCGCCCGAATTGATTGGCCCCTGGCCCTTTGACTCAGATGACCCGCGAAAAGCGGGAACTCCACTCCCGGCGACCGAGAAAGCAGGAGCCAAGCCGGAGCAAAAAAAACTGCTCGTGATCCCGGTAAAAATTCTCGTCGATGATGATGAGAAGGCCCCCAAGAATGTATGGAAAGGTCGGCTGAGTCGGCGGATTCAAGCGGCCAATGACATTCTTGAAAAAACGTGTCGCGCAAAATTTGAGATCATCGGTTACGAAGAATGGGTTTCCGACAATCGCATCAGCGACTTCACCAAATCTTTAGCCGAGTTCGAACAAAAAGTAAAGCCGGAACAAGCCCGCGTCGCGATCGGCTTTACGAGTCAATACGAAGTTCCAACGGGCCAATTCCACTTGGGTGGAACGCGGGGGCCGCTGCACACGCATATCCTGATCCGCGAGTGGTCGCAACACATCAACGAACCGGAACGACTGGAAGTTTTGCTGCACGAGCTGGGGCACTTCCTTGGCTCGGTCCATAGTCCCGCCCCCGATTCCGTTATGCGGGCCATGCTCGGCGACCGCCAAGCCCGGGCAAAAGATTTTCGCGTCGGCTTCGACCCGGTGAACACGTTGGCGATGTCGATGGTTTCAGAGGATCTGCGTGCTAGGCCCGTTCGGTCGTTTCAGGAACTTTCGTCCGAGACGCAATTACGGCTGAACGACATCTATTACTCCATCGGGAAAGCGACTCCCAACGATCCGACGCCGGATCAATATCGGGGAATGCTGAAGTTGCCAAAGTAGCACTTGGGGACACGGTAGTCTAAAATCGGATATTGTTGTTGAGCGAGCGAGCAGTCGGGATAACGCCCCTCTGAATGACGCTCACTCAAGAATGCTCCGCTGCGCGTTGTTCCTAACCATTGAATTCTCCCACTACTCACACTCACGTACACTATGCCCTTACTTCACACGATACTCCTCTCGACGGCGATGGTTCACATTCTTGCCCTGAATACTCGCGCCGAAACGTACGACGTTGTCGTGTACGGTGGAACATCGGGGGGTGTCGCTGCCGCTGTACAAACGGCCAAGCTCGGCAAGTCAGTTGTCCTCATTGAGCCGGGCAAGCACCTCGGCGGACTTAGCTCTGGCGGACTTGGTGCCACCGACATCGGCAACAAAACGGCCATCGGCGGAGTCTCCAAGGAATTTTATGCTCGCATTTTTAGACATTACGAACAGGCGAATACCTGGAAACAAGAAACGAAGGAGCAGTACGCCGCCAAACGCCGTGCGCCCGGCAACGATACGATGTGGACCTTTGAGCCGCATGTCGCGGAACAGGTTTTTCTCGACTTCATCAAGGAGCATAAAATTCCCGTCGTTTACGGTGAGCGACTCGATCTCAAGTCGGGCGTCAAAAAAGACGGACTGCGAATTGTCAGCATTACAATGGAAAGCGGTAAGGCGTTTTCCGGAAAAGAATTTATCGACGCGACTTACGAAGGCGACCTGCTCGCGAAGGCGGGTTGCTCCTATCACGTTGGCCGCGAAGCCAACGCGGTCTATAACGAAACACTTAACGGCGTCCAAACCAAAAATGCCAAAAGTCATCAGTTCACAAAGCCGGTCGATCCTTTTCTCAAACCGGGCGATCCTCAGAGTGGCTTACTTCCGGGCCTGCATGACGGTGGTCCAGGTGAAGAAGGTTCCGGCGACCGCCGCGTGCAAGCGTACAACTTTCGCGTTTGCATGACCGACGCGCCGGAAAATCGCGTTCCCTGGCCGAAGCCGAAAAACTACGACCCGCTGCGCTACGAAATTCTGCTCCGTTACATTCAAGCGGGCGTGTGGGAGTCGCTCAACCTCAGCACGCCGATGCCAAATCGCAAAACCGATACGAACAATCACGGAGCATTTTCGTCCGACAACATTGGGATGAATTACGACTTTCCCGACGGCGACTACGCCACCCGCGAGCGAATTTTTCAAGAACACGTCACTTATCATACAGGGATGTTGTGGTTCTTAGCGAACGATGAACGGGTACCCAAAAACGTTCACGACGTGGTCAACAAGTGGGGACTCTCGAAGGACGAATTTGTCGACAGTGGCAACTGGCCGCAACAAATGTACGTTCGCGAAGCCCGGCGGCTGATTTCCGATTACGTGATGACCCAGCACAACTGTCAGGGTAAGAACGTTGCAGAAGATTCAATCGGATTGGGTGCGTACAACATGGACTCTCACAACACGCAGCGGTACGTGAAGGATGGTCGCATTTGGAACGAAGGAGACGTACAGGTCGGCGTTTCACCCTATCCGATTTCTTATCGGTCCCTGATTCCGAAAGAGAAAGAATGCTCGAATTTGTTGGTGCCCGTCTGTCTTTCAGCCTCGCACATTGCGTATGGCTCGATCCGCATGGAGCCGGTCTTCATGGTGCTGGGTCAATCGGCTGCGACCGCCGCCTGTCACGCCATCGACACCAGCGTGAGCGTGCAAAAAGTCGATTACAAAAAGCTGCGGGAAAAGCTTCTGGCCGATCAACAAGTTCTCGAATGGACTGGACCGAAACGCGACTCGGCCGCAGCGGAAGGCAAAAAATCGGGTCTCGATCCGCAGAAACTTCCCGGCATTGTTCTCGACGACGTCGATGCAGAATTCACTGGCGAGTGGGCCTCGAGCAGTGTGACGCCCGGCTTCGTCGGGGCGGGCTATCGTCACGATGGCAACGACCACAAGGGAAAGCTCTCGGCGAAATTTACTCTCTCGATTGCGGAACCCGGCACGTATGAGGTGCGCGTTTCTTACACGCCGAGCAGCAATCGCGCGACCAACGTCCCTGTGACATTTTCAACCGGTAAAGAAACCAAAACAACCCACGTCAATCAGCGTCAGGCGACTGCGGCTGCCGATCAGGGCTTCGTTTCCGTCGGCAAAATCGTCTGTGACGCCAAATCCAAACTGACCGTCGTCATCTCGAACGAAGGGACCGACGGCCACGTGATCGTGGACGCCGTGCAAGCGGTCGCACTGAAGTAGGACTTCGTCCAATGCTCATCCGAGATTCCGGGCCAACGCGAAAATTTCCTCGGCGTCGAGGACCAGATCGTTGGCTTCCCACAATCGCCGCAGGGCCGCTTTGTGGATTTTCATTTTTGTGCCTCCGACGCCAATCGCACCGTAGCACATCACCCCGTCGCGCTCTTTCGCTTTGTCCAGCAGGTCGATTCCCTCGATGCCCAAGGGAGGGACGGCGTTGAGATCAATCGCCACTTTCAACGTGGTGTAGGCATGTCGCGCGGCGAGAGGGAGCAATTGCACGCCCGCCGCACCAGCGGAGATGACCAATTGCACCGCGTGCAATTCCTCTGAGAGGCCGAGGGTCGAGCCAGTCGAACAAGCTTCCAATTTCGCGTCGGGCAGTTTTTCTAAAACGGCGGCGCACGCCTCTTCCGCCCGCACAATATCGCGGGAACCAACTCGCACGGCGCATCCCTGGCCCGCCAACAGTCGCACGACCCTTTGCCCGACGGGACCGGTGGCACCCAACACCAAGGCCGACGTGTGTGACAGGTCCAAATGTTTTGACGCCGCAAGAACGGCCGCGGCGGCGGTCGTGTTTGCACCGTTCGAGTCGATCAGGACCGAAACCCGCATCAGCCCGACAAATGATTGTTTGACTGCGGCCAAGAGGGCTTCGCCCGCTTGCACATTGGAGCCGCCGATAAAAATCGCCGTTCGTCTCAGATCGTCACCACCGCGCGTGAAGATCGCTCCGTGAACGAGTTCGCGAACATTTTCGGGCGAGACGTTGCCATGTCGAAATAGTTTGTCCGCACCGGCATCAACGGCAACAACGGCATCAAACACGCTGGGCTGCGGATCGGTATCGAGTTGTAGAAGAATGGCTGGCTTGTCCATGAGAACCTCTTGTGAAAGTTCCGTTGTGCGCGTAAAAAACCCCGGCCACTCGACCGGGGTTTCGTGGATAATCCATTATACCCATTTGCTTAGAAACCACTTTGCTTAGAAACCACGGTACGGATGGGCCGCTTTCTCTTTGCCAGCCAGCATTTCGTCAACCGACGGGCTGTTCTTCATCGCGTTGGCGATGGCCATCTTGGTCGCTTCATAGTTGTAAGCGTAAATTTTCTTGTCATCGGCGGCTTGCCAGTGGATGAACACGCCGCATACGATCACGAGCTTTTCGGCGTCGGCCTTGGGGATCACGCCCGCTTCGACCGAGTCGGCGACAGCCTTGGCCACGGCGGCCTGGGCGGGGCCAAACATCTGCACGGCTTGCTTCGCTCCCTTAATCGTGACCTTCGTAATCATGACCGTCGCAGGCTTAACACCCAAATTCGGGGCCAAAACGGCCAACAAGTTCGAGTGACCTTCGCTCTGACGGGCCAAAGCGTTCGCGAACGCATTGCCGACCGGGCCGTCCTTATCGCCAATCAGCAAGTCGATATGGGCAATTTCGTTTCCTTCGCCAGCCAACGCCTCTCCAATAAACATCGACATAAGTTGTCTCTCCGCAATGAAAGTGATAGCAATACCAAAATTGAGAACGATCGTGAACTAAGTTGATTTTCGATGGAAAAATGGACCAAGTCGTCAACGCTGCACGCCCCGAGTAGACCCAACTTTGGTCCACGTTAAACGTCCATTAACGCCCTCGAAACATACCAAAGAACGCTGGAAATTCAAGTGGGTCCGAAGTCGATTCCGCAAGGCGTTGCCCTGGACGGAAAAATCTCAGCCCTTCGGGCTGCAAAAGACTTCAAAGTCGAGTACAAAAACAAATCGTGATTCCGTTACCAATCAACCCATTCCAACCCTCACGCCGATCTTGAACGACACCTTGTTGATCTGCGGCGCAAGTGCCCGCGCGGCGGCACAATCCGCTCGCAGCGCGGGCTTAAATCCCTGGGCGGTTGATTTGTTTGCGGACGAGGACTTGCGGGTATGTTGCCCAACAATCCGCGTCGAAAATTATCCCGCTGGTTTGGTGGAGGCCGTTCGTGGGGCACCGCCGGGAAATTGGATGTACACCGGTGCGCTCGAGAACTATCCGGAAGTCGTTGCGCAGATCAGTGCCTCGCGAGAACTACTCGGCAATCCGCCGGAAGTTCTCGAACACGTTCGTAATCCGCTCGAAGTGGCGCAGGTGCTGCGAGATCATGGACTGTGTACACCGAACGTTTTCCTTTCAAGGAATGATGTTCATCACGATGTTCCATGCGATGGTTCGTGGCTGCGAAAGCGGATTCGCTCGGCGGGCGGGACCAATATCGAACGCTGGCTGGGCGAGACGTCCGAGACCTCCGCCAAGGGCGACGTATACTTTCAGCAACTTATCGCGGGAGAACCTTGTTCCGCTGTCTTCGTTGCCGCTAAAGGACGGGCCGTAATGCTGGGCGCTACGCGACAACTAATCGGCCGCGAGTTCGCCACGCCGGGAGAGTTTCAATATGCCGGGTCGCTCGGTCCATGCGTCCTTTCGCCGCCGATGCAACGGGAGTGGAAAAAAATCGGCGAAGTGTTGAGCGAAGCCTTTTCTCTACAGGGACTCTTCGGAGTCGATGCGGTGGTGTCGTCCGACCACTCGACCGCCGAGCCACATCTCTTTCCCATCGAGGTCAATCCACGCTATACCGCGTCGGTCGAAATTTTTGAACGAGCATACGATTTTTCCGCCGTGCGTTGGCATGTCGAGGCGTGTCGCGAAGAGACATTGCCTGATCCTAATTTCATGTCGTCAACCCGTAGCTCAGGTTCAGGGTACCTGACCGACGAAACTCACAAATTTGCAAAGCAGATTCTCTATGCTCGCCGTGACGGTGTTGTTACGCCCGCGTTCATTGACTGGACGCAGGAACAAAACAACCGTCACTCTTGGCCGCTGGTTGCCGACCTTCCCCCGGTCGGGAGCGAACTTCGCAGCGGTTCTCCGGTGGTCACGATTTTTGCCAGTGGAGCGACCGGAAATGACTCTCTCTCGTCATTGTCCCGCCGTCACGCGGAGGCGTACTCTGCACTGGAGAAGTAGCCGCTGGCATAAGCAATTGCCACTGGCTGCGAAATTCGCTATCCGGATAAGTCAGGTATACGATATAATTGAAATGCCAACGAGCGGGAACGAGGAAACGATTAGCGGTGGTATCTCTTACGAGCGGCGGGTTGAACACCGGCCGAAGGTCAGTGAATCTCGACGACGAACTTTGTCTCTGTTTTCACGTCACTAAACGCAAGGTAGTGAACTATCTCCGCGTCGAAAAACCGCGCCGAGTCGGACAATTGAGCGACTGCTTTGGAGCGGGAACCGGCTGCGGATGGTGCCGGCCTTTTTTGCAAAAACTGTTCGATGCGGCCGTCGTCGGTGGCGAGATTCAGGCCGACGAACCGACCGCCCAGGAATATGCCCAACTGCGAAGCCGGTATGTTCGGTCGGGGGGCGGAACGCCACCGCCGGGGGCCACGCCGGTGGAGGCGGGGGAGGATTGAGTACCGGAAAACTAGTCGCAGAGAACTTGACCGCAGAGAACAGGGGACTTACGCCTCCCGCTCGCCGGGAACGTTGGTTCGGCGAGGATCCACGTCAGCTTATGCTGTGGTTTCGAGGGTCGGGCGGCGGACGAACGGGCTGCCGGGACGGGCGCGGAGGTATTTATTCGTTCAGGCGACCGTCTTCACTCAGGCTGGCCGAGCGAAGTTGTAAAATGGCCTCGGCACCGGCCGGTTCGCTCCCAAACATTTCCGTTCCGTGTCACCGGCAAGTGTACTTGCCACCCACAAGTTGATCTGTTTAGGGATAGTCCCGAAATAACTTCCCGATATCACATTTGATGCGTCCCTGTGGCCATTTCGGTTCCGCCTCGCTCCGCTACGAGGCTGTTACTTTTTGTTGGTGGCGAGTGAAAACTGGATTGCGGCGACCGATCATGACGATTTTTTTTTGAAAGTGCCGGGTTTACTCCC
>JAYUFG010000072.1:0-7099 GCA_043738845.1 Planctomycetaceae bacterium | reverse complement strand
ATTCTCTCGAACTTCAATCATGGATGCAATCCTGTGAAAAAATGGAACAAACTAAAGTTGTGGACAAACCCGCACTTCGATGCGGGAAGTTTTGGAGCGGACCTTTCCTTTACCCCGGCAAGGGGAGCGGCAAGCCGGGGGACTTGGAAGTAACAACGGGCGGGTGAGAAGTCGAAGGACTTCCCTGAGTGGCGGGTTGCAACGCAATGCGCTGCTGAACAAACTGAACGGTCGCCTCGACGTTGTCGGCTTGGATCACCAACAGGTCGTCAGGCTGCAAAGCGGCGAGGGCCGCTTCAATCGTCGCGCGTTCGCCGCGACTCTCAAGCACTTCGTGCTTTCGTTTGGCCTTCGCCAAACCTTCACGAAGTAGTGCAATCACCGTGCCATCGGCGCGGCCACGATTGCAAGCATCTTCATAAATTCGAATCGTATCAAAATGGTTGCCGAGTAATTCTCCTTGATCCACGATATCGACATCACGCCGATCACCGGCGACGGTGAACAAAATCGCCCGACGGCGATGGGGTAGTTGGGCGACCCCTTCCGCGAGGGCGCGAATGGCCGCCGTATTGTGTCCATAGTCAATGACGACGGTCGCCCCGTTCATCGACAGTACATTGAAGCGGCCCGGTGCTTTACTCAGGTCGGCGACGAAACTTCGCAAGCCGCTGCGTAATTGGTCGGGTGTAACCCCGAGCGACCACGCCGCTGCGACGGAGGCCAATGCGTTCTCGACTTGAAAGCCAACTCGTCCGCCGTGCGTCAGTGGAACCTCTTCCAGCCCGATGAGCGAAATTTCGTCGTCGCCCGTCGCCAGGATCATGTTGTTGTCGCGCACGAAAGCCGCTTTGCCACCCTTGGCCCGATGTTGAACCAGGACGGGCGAAAGTTCATTTCGCGAGAAAAACAGGACGTGTCCCTGACAGTACGATTGCATATTCACGGTGAGCGAGTCGTCGGCATTCAATACGGCGGTCCCTTCGGGCTTCACCACATCGACGATGCACCGTTTGACAACGGCCAACTGTTCGGGAGTGTCGATATCGGAAATTCCGAGGTGATCTCCTTCGGCAATGTTCGTCATGATCGCGACGTCGCAGCGGTCGAAGCCGAGTCCGGCTCGCAGGATTCCACCACGGGCTGTTTCTAATACGGCGGCTTCGACCAGTGGGTTCATCAAGACGGCGGTGGCACTTCCCGGCCCAGCACAATCGCCCGCCTCGATCCGGCGGTCGTCGATATAAATTCCATCGGTGCAGGTCAAGGCAGTCCGGCGGCCGGTTTGACGAACGAGATGGGCGGTCAAGCGCGTGGTTGTTGTTTTGCCGTTGGTGCCGGAAACCGCAATCAATGGAATGCGGCCCGTTTGACCGGGTGCGAACAACAGATCAACGATTGCACCGCCGACGTTGCGGGGCGTTCCCGACGAAGGTTCGAGGTGCATTCGCAAGCCGGGAGCGGCGTTGACTTCGACGATGACCCCTTGTTGTTCTTCGAGCGGACGACCGATGTCAACAGCAACGACATCAACGCCGCAAATGTCGAGGCCGACCATCTTCGCTGCTTCGACACAACGGGCAGCGACGAGCGGATGCACTTTGTCAGTTACATCTTCCGCAGTTCCGCCAGTGCTCAAGTTCGCATTGCGACGGATCAAAATGATTTGTCCAGCGGTGGGAATCGACTCGGGCGTAAAATCTTGTTCGGCCAAAACGGCGAGCGAAACGTCGTCGAGTTTAATCCAACTCAATGACGTCGAGTGACCATCGCTACGGAGTGGATCGGCGTTGACGATCTCGATCAACTGACGCACGGTCGATTTTCCGTCGCCGACGACTTGGGCCGGCTCCCGGCGTGCGGCGGCAATCACTCGCTCGCCCACGACCAGGACTCGCCAATCGGCACCGGGAGCGAAGGTCTCGACAATAATTTCGTCGCCCTCTTTTTTCGCGGCATGAAAGGCGGCCAGGATTTGCGACTTGGTCGAAAGGTTGGTCGCAACGCCCTTTCCTTGATTTCCGTATTGTGGTTTGATGACGACCGGGACACCAATATCTTCGGCGACCGCCCAGGCTTCTTCCGCTTCGGTCACGACCCGACCGGTCGGGACGGGAACGCCGATTTGTTGCAGCAGATTTCGCGTGAGTTGTTTATCTTGTGCGATCCATTCGGCAATGGCGGGCGTGGCGTCGGTCTCGGCGGCGAGAATTCGCCGCTGCTTGGCACCGTAGCCCAACTGAACCAGACTGCCAGTATTTAGACGACGAAACGGAACTCCGCGAGCGACGGCCGCTTGAACAATCGAACCGGTGCTGGGTCCAAGGGCCAATTCGTGCTTCAAATCGCGGAGTTTTTTGACCTCTCCCACGACATCGAATGGTTTGTCATAGATCGCGGCCAGGATCAAATCTCGGGCGACCTTGATCGCCGCGCGACCCAGGTCTTCTTCTTTGTACTGAATGGCGACTTTGTAAACGCGGTCTTCGCTGGTTGCCCGGGCTTTGCCAAAGCGGACGAGTGTGCCCGCCAGCGTTTGCAGTTCGAGCGTGACATGTTCAAGGATGTGGGCGGGGTACGTGCCCCGTTGCAGGCGTTCGACAAACCCACCTCGTTGGCCGACGCTGCATGTATGTTCGATGAGTGTAGGGAGCCACGCCAGCAGCCGGTCATTAAAGCCCGGCAGCGTCTCGGACGAGGCGTCGTGCAGTTCACCCAGATCAACCCAAGCCTCGATCACCGGGAAATGTGCCCAGATATTTGGGCCGCGCAGTGCTAAGACTTTCCGAAATTCCATACCTCTGCTCCGTGTATCCCCGAAGTGCTGCGCGCAATCGCACACAGCGTATATTTTCGGGGCGATTCAAACCGTTAGGTCTGTGTTGAATTCTCTCTTAATTAGACGATGGATGGCTTGTGCGCGTCACATTCCGTTTTAGGCCAAGTTGGCGTCATTCGGATACGTGATGCAGTCAGTTCGATGTCACAATGTGAGGAACAATTCCCGGTGCCAATCCATGCGAGAGAATAGAGCAAGAGTTATGCCGGAACGGCCGGCGAAATTCTAAATGCTACGTTCTCAGTCCCCGTGTTGGTTTCTTTCCAGAAACGAAGCGAACCCCGGCAAGGAAGTTGCAGTGATTTCCAGAAGAGCGACCGACGAGCTGTGGCGGGCGAGACAGGTTAAAGTCTCGAAACAGCGAGGGGATTCTCCAAAGACGTTCAATCTAAAGGTGGGAAGTTCCTAACAGTATATCTAAGCCAATTCTGAAAACTACCGTTTTACCAACATTTTTTTCACTTTTTTACGCGGACTCGTCCACCCGACGTTCGTTTGCAACAAACCTCTAAGAACGACCGATTTTTCTCGTTATTCCGCTGGGGCAGGTCAAACGATCGTCCGGGTGGCTCGCCGGTTTTGAGCGGCGTTGGCGTTTGCCCACAGGGCATTGCCCAGTTTTCTCGGAAAATATGGCCGTTCCCCAGATGCCGGTTTTGGGTATAAGTATGTTTTTCGGCAGAAGTGCTGACTAGAATAAGGGACTCACTGACAGAATTATTGGCAACCGGCCCGCCAAAAATCCAAGTCAACGTAACCGTTAAGGGGATAGTCCCGAAATAACTTCCCAATATCACATTTGATGCGTCCCTGCGGCCATTTCGGTTCCGTCTCGCTCTGCTGCGCGTCGCTAAGATCGCAAAACCGGGAAGTTATTTCGGGACTGTTCCTAAGCGGCGTGGTGGATGTAAACGAATTGTTTAGCCATTCGCCTGAAAGGAGAACATTTTTCAGCCCAGGGGATTGGTCGAGTCGTTGTTGGTTAAGCCCTGAAAGGGCGAAATATGTTATGTTTTGCCTCGTTGGGGCGTCGATCTTCGTGTTTTGGTTCCGTTACCCAGGGCGTTGCCCTGGGCTGAAAAATCTCAGCCCTTCGGGCTGTTTTTCCGGCAATATGTTCACCAGACTTCAAACGGCTAAACTGTTTCAAATCCACTACATCCTCTGCTTTCGTCCCACCGGAGTCTACTTTGCCCTTGCAATTGGACGTAAATTCAATCGTGCCAGCGGTTTGGCAGGCCGCCGTTTCCGCCCGGATGTTGCCGGGAGAGAACCCGGCCGCCTGTTTCGAGGCCGATCTGGGTCAGAACATGCGATACGCCAAGACGCTGCTTGTCCTGAGCGACCATCGGCTGATTGAGCTAACGTCCCCTACGGGAGGTGGTTCCAATGGAACGCCGGAAAGTCAGCGGGAATGGAAGCTGAACGGCGACTTCTTGCTCGTTTCGGGCGAAAAAACGAGTGTCGGGACGATGACCCTTTCCGAAGGGGGCAAGCGGATCGACTACTGGCGATACACGGTCGGCAGGACGACCTCGGCCGAAGCGATTGTTTCCAAGTTTCACCTCGCCCGGCGGCGGCTCGCGGGTGAAAATATCGAACTCGACGAGATCGAGCAGGCGACCTGTCCGAGTTGCGGAGAGATTTATCCGGCCCAACTGGACGATTGCCCCCATTGTGCCGCGGCCGAGGATGAAAACTCCAAGCCGCAGTATTCGGCCCTGTTTCGGATTTGGCGATTTGCCAAACCGCGGGCCTGGGTGATTGGTTTGGGACTGATGTTGACGTTTGCTTGTACGGCGGCACAATTGGTTCCGCCGTTGCTGACGGTCCCGCTGGTCGATGATGTTCTCGTTCCAGCGCAACAGGGAGAAGAGATACCTTGGAGTCTCTTGTATTGGTGCCTTGCCGGATTGGTCGGAACCGAAATCCTTGCATGGGCATTAACTTGGGCTAGGAACTACGTACTTGCCTGGGCAAGTGAGCGCGTGGCGTCAGACATTCGTAACGCAACCTATTCGCATTTGCAACGCCTCTCGCTGGAATTTTTCGGCACCAAGCGAACTGGCGACCTGATCACGCGAGTCAGTAGCGATTCTGACCGCATCTGCAATTTCATCTCGCTGAATGTCGTTGATTTTCTTTCGGACCTGTTAATGATCGTGGGCACGGCAATCATATTGCTGACGAGGAATCCGCTGTTGGCCCTGATCACGTTGATCCCCATTCCACTCGTCGCTTGGCTCTCGACCTGGATTCGCTCGCGACTGAGAATATCCTTTCGTCATGGTGGCGTCATCTGGGCGGAGATGACGAGCGTTCTGGCCGACACGATTCCGGGAATTCGCGTCGTTAAAGCGTTTGCTCAAGAGACCCGCGAGGTCGAACGGTTTCAAGGGATCAACAATCGGATTCTCGCCATCAATGATCGGGCCAATCGCCTGTGGGCGTTTTTTGGTCCCACGATTGATCTGTTTACAGGGCTTGGCGTGGTCATTATTTGGACTGTCGGTGCGTACCAGATAACCGACGCTAAAATGAAACTCGGGACACTAACGGCGTTCCTCGCGTACACTTGGCGGTTTTATGCCAAGCTCCGTTCCATCAGTTGGATGGTCAACGCCACGCAGCGAACGGCCAACAGTGCGCGGCGGATTTTTGAAGTGCTGGATCGGGTCTCAACGGTGCCGGAGCCGAACAAGCCGGTCCATCCCGGTCGGTTACAAGGCCGCGTGGAACTGCGAAATGTCAGTTTCAAGTATGGCAACCGCACGGTGTTACACGATGTTAATCTGGCGATCAAGCCGGGCGAAATGATCGGTCTGGTCGGGCAAAGCGGGTCAGGCAAGAGTACGCTCATCAATTTGATTTGTCGCTTTTATGACGTTGCCGACGGTTCGATTTGGGCCGATGGCAATGATCTGCGGTCGTTTCCCATCGAGGAATATCGTCGCAATATCGGGATCGTGTTGCAAGAACCGTTTTTGTTTTACGGGACGATTGCGGACAACATTTGCTATGGCAAGCCAAGTGCCACGCGGGAAGAGATCATCGCGTCGGCACGGGCAGCGGGGGCACATGAGTTCATTTTGAACTTGCCCGAAGGTTATGACGCCGTCGTGGGCGAGCGGGGGCAATCCTTGTCGGGGGGAGAACGTCAACGCATCTCCATTGCCAGGGCTTTGTTGATCGACCCGGCGATTTTGATTTTGGACGAGGCGACATCGAGCGTCGATACGGAAACGGAACGGGACATTCAAGCGGCACTTGATCATTTGATTCAAGGTCGGACGACGATTGCGATTGCGCACCGGCTGAGTACGCTGCGGAAGGCGGATCGCTTGGTGGTGATGGAACGGGGTCGCGTCGCCGAGGTTGGCCGTCATCAAGAACTGATCGACGCGGGAGGCGTTTATGCTCGGCTGCACAATGCGCAATTGGAAATGGCGAAATCGACCGCCGAAGCAATGAGGCCTGCAGAATAGTTTGATGTCGTTCGCAACAAAGTCCTGATCGCCACGGTCGATATGGCCATCCACATGACCCTCCACGAAAATCCCATGTCTAAAAACGACTCGTTGAATTTGAACTTAAAGTACGATTCGCAAGGGCGATTGATGGTGCGTGATGCGGCGGGGACGGAGCATCTGGGCGTCGAGCCGATCCGTGCGTTTCCGATCACCGATCCGCGAAAATACGTCTCGTTGCGAAGTCCACTGGGCAAAGAAGTTGCCTTTATCGACAACCTGGATGAACTGCCCGAAGAGCAGCGGAAAATTATCGAGGTAGAACTCCAGCAGCGGGAGTTTATGCCGATCGTGACACGGATCAATCGCTTGGTCAGTGATGTTCCGCCGTTATCGTGGGAAGTGGAAACGGATCGCGGCCCGACCAAGTTTTTGATGAACAGTGAGGACGACATTCGCCGACTCGGTCCGAATCGTTTTCTGGTCGTCGATTCGGACGGAATTCGTTATCAAATCGTCGATTACGCGACGCTCGACATGCACAGCCGTCGCTTGCTCGACCGGGTACTCTAGCTCTTTGTGCAGCGACCCTTAAACTTCGCTTCTTGGATATTATCGAAATATGGGGAATTGGCCCAACCATCGCCTAAACGACCAATAAAACGATGCAACAAAAAAACACGGCCCAGAAACGTCTCTATTCAAACGGGATATTCCATCCGATGAACCGTCGATACCGACTATCGTGGGCTTGGTGGTGGGTCAGTTTCGTGCTGAGTCAAGTCGTTCTGTC
>JAYUFG010000071.1:0-7102 GCA_043738845.1 Planctomycetaceae bacterium | reverse complement strand
CAGCCCGCCAAACACGCGCCCTGCTAGCATCGCTTAACCGCGACCCCGAAAGGAGTTCGGCTTAACGTGATGCCATTCACTCCCGTCCCCTTTAATTCCCCCGAAAGAAATTGTGCTAGCGATGCTTGCAAAATCGAATACTTCGACAGGCTGTTAGCAAGTTTCGGTGGTACTGTGGTTCCACTTGGCTGGTTTTGGGTCCGACGTGATTCTTGCACAGGACACAGTCTAATCACCCTTCACAAATCGTTCAGCGACGAATCGGACCATCTGGGGATCGTTCTTATCGAATTCAAGGGAAGTAATGCTACCTAACCGACCACCGAGTTCTTGAACCAACTCACCGGTCGACGCACCCCAAATTCGCACTTGTCCTCTATTCTCGCCCAAGTTGTTCTTGCCGTCACCTTCATCATAGAGTCGTGATCCAGTTGCAAGGTATTTTCCATTCTCGCTAAACGACCAAACAGCAAACTCGCCGACATTGCTTCTGAGTTGCTTACCGAATGACTTTCTACTCTCCGAGTCGACAAGAGTCGCGAAACGGCCCTTCAATTCCAGTGTGACTTTTCCGTCAGGAGTTGCCGGAACTGCCATAAGAATATTAGATTCTTCCATTCGCTTGAAATCAAATTCAGGAATGTATTTTGGGGGTATCAGAAGCCCAAGCTCCTTAAAGTCACGCACACATTTGGCAAAACCTTGATTTCGCTTCTGAACGTTGGGAAACACATAAAACGTCGCCGGCTCGGGAAAGTAGAATGGTTGAATTTCAATTTTTTGAAAACCATAGTTCTCCGGCTCAAGACCGCTGAGAAGGACAATCGAACTGAGAGCTAAATCCTGCACTGCACACTCTTTTCGAGAATCTCGGGAATAACCTCGATGGAAATCGATAACTTTCTTGTGATCCAGAAATTCTGCCAGCAATCGCCGATCATCCTTGTTGCCGCCATGTGTTACGTTGGAGAATACAAAAATACATTCCTCGTCAAAGGGAAGTTTTGGATTTAACAATATATCACGAGCTATTTTCTTGCCTGCCTCATCAAGACACAGCCACTGAGCAACACTCGACCTCTTTACAAGTGATATGAAGTAGGCTTTGTTTTGCGCATCTAAAGCACTGATCACCCAGTGAGACATCAATAACTTTATCACATTATGTCGCGAGTCTGGTGATCGCCATTTGGCAACTTGCTCCCTCGAACACATCCCATTCAACTAATTGCGAGGCAAGGATCAACTCTTCGAGTTTAGAATCAAAATTGACTTTATTTCCAACTTCCGGTAGCGAGGCAACGAACACAAGGGCGAGAGTGGACGGTACCGTTGCACTATATTTAGGCTTCTGGTTGGTTCCAAATGCCATCCTCCATTCTTTCCCTCGTATGTCATGCAAAGCATCGACTCTCCTTGAAAACGAATCGATAAGCTCCTTCGAATCACCCCCAATTTCCTCCAATAGACTAGGCTCTCCAATGATCAATTCAGATAGTAGGGCGCGAGCAGCGGGCGAATCGTCAACGATTTTGCGAAATTCGTTCCATGCCGGGAAATCGTGGGTCAGCTTCCCTTCCTTGTCGGCCACGAACGCCGCGATGCGGGCCGTCCGTAGCGGTTTTGGCATTGATTCACTTGACTGAGGTTGGGGACTAGCGTTCACGGGGAGCGGATGTCCAGCGCGAACCCTCTCCCACGGATGGAAGATGGTCGCGAACAGAAAAACCACCCCCACAAACAAGACCGTGTTTCGCATGAGAGTACGGCGGTGACCAATTTCAATCACTGTTTTACTGGTCGAAAACGTTTCACTTACATTCCACTTTTTGAGTAACCGTTTTGCTTCGTTACGAACCTTTTCATCCTTTCCATTCTTTGCGATGAGTCGCATCGCCTTGTCTCTTGGATAATATTCCCCGTCGTTATGAACGAACCCTTCGTCAATGGCCAAAAGCATCCTTGTGTTATCCACAGCACCGTTGGTCATGAAAACAACCTGCATCGCCGCGCGACACGGAATCTCCTTGTCCTTTTTCACGGAAGACGCCATTTCCGTCAAAAACGAGAGCGATTTTAACCCATCAAGGCTTTCAATTGCAATTATAACGCATGGATGCTTACACCTTCGTCATCCTTCGCCAACGCTTTTAGCGGCTCGACAAAACGCCGATCTTTACTCGCTGATAGCCCCATAATTGCGTTCATGCGAACACGGTGGGGATTCGCTGCGTTTTGGCAAAACGACAATAAGTCGTCGAGCGTTTTAGCATCTGCGAGCGATCCCATTGACTCTGCCGATTGGGCTCGCACATATTCATGTTCTGTCTCGTCACGGAATGTTTTAAGCAACGTCGGAATTATTCGAGGATCTTTTTGTTTCGCGAGCGATTTAATTGCATATTGGCGAACCAATGTACCTTTCCCTTTTCCTTGATTCAATACGTCGAGCAATGCGTCGGTCGCAATTGCGTCTGAATAATTACCAAGTGCGCACGTGGCAGAATGTTGCACGGTGGTGTCCTGGTTTTGAAGTGCGGCGATCAAATGAGGCAAGAACTTGGGGTCGTTCCAAGGTTTTTCTGATCGATAGCGGCCCTGAACCGCATCGATCGCGCGAAAACTGATTTTTGGGTTCGCGTGTTTAATCGCCTGCACCAATACATCAACGGCGCGTGAGTCTTTGATGTTGGACAAAACGTGCATGGCATGAAACAACCAGAACTCTTCGGGGCGTTTGACAGTTTCAATACAGGGTGCGACAGCCGCATTCCCTATTCGTGTTAGGGCGTCAATTGCAATATCTTCGACATTTATGTCCTTCGTTTCGTACGTATACACCTCCGCCCGTACTAGCCCAGAGTCGTCAAGAAGTCGCAGTAAAAACGGAATTGCAAGTTCGTTTTTCTCGCTCATTGCACCAATTTTTGTCGCTGCTTCCCCTCTCATAACGGGGTCACGATCAAACGTACACAAAATCAACTGTTTTACATCGTTAGGGAGTTCTTGTGGAATGTCTTTCGGCGAGAGGCCACTCTTCATCAATTGTGCCGTGAGCCGAAGGGTAGTTTGTTGTTTTAAGGATTCGCCGGTAGGTTCATTGACATTTGCTCGCTGCGGAGTCCCACCGAGTGTTGCACTGCAACCCAGGGCTAAAAGGCCAGCCGTGACAAATAATGGCTTGTTATATCGGCTCACAATTAGATCTCGGCTATTTTGGTTATTGTGCCCGCAGACAACGCAGGTGGTTCATTGAAACAGACGTTGTGAGAAGAGATACAGATCGTTTTTCCAGACGGAAAAATCGTGCGGGCCGGAATCGACGTGCCAGATGTGCGGGACTTTCTTTTCCTGACAATAGACATGCGTTCTTTGGCTGATGTTGATCAGCCCGTCCTTGTCGCCGCACGAGATCCAAAGAAGTTTCAGTTTGGCGGCGGCGTCCTCGGGTTTGGGCAAGAGTTGTTCGGGCGATTTGGTATTGGGAGCGGAGGAAAATCCGCCGACCCAGGCGAACGTGTCGAGATTGCCGAGACCAAAGTTCAGCGATTGTCCCCCGCCCATCGAGAGACCGGCCAGGGCACGGCTTTCGCGGTCGGCCTTCACCGGATACTTGGCTTCGATGAACGGGATCACGTCTTGCAGCAAGTCTTGCTCGAACTTCTCGAAGGCCTTGGCATGGGCGTAAATGTTTCCCTCGGCCCGATCATTCGGTTGGGCACGCCCGTTGGGCAGGACGACGATCATCGGGACGAGTTTCTTGTCGGCGTACAGGTTGTCGAGAATGATTTCGGGCTTGCCATGTTTTTGCCACTCCGTTTCGTCGCCGCCAATCCCGTGCAGGAGATAGAGGACTGGATACTTGGTTTCCGTCGAGTAATCGGGGGGCGTGTAGACGAGCATCTTGCGTTTGTTGCCGACACTTTTGGAATCGTATTCGACGAATTCGCTTTTTCCACGAGCGATATTTTCTCGCTTCTTGTCAAAGCCGTCGGGTGCGGCGGGAAAGGCGGCTTTGTCATCGGGAGCCAACACAATTTTCGCTGCTGGACGAGGCCCCGGCGGTTGTGCCAGGGCAGGTACGACGCCAAGGTAGGCCACGACAATGACAAAATGGACTGTGAGAATCAGGAGAGTGACGGTGAAAGACGTTTTCATGATTTTCTTGCCGCAGAAAGAGCCAAGGGATTGGTCAGGTGGGACGACTGTTTCGCGTCACGCATACGTTGGCGAACCAGAGAGATTTACATATTACCGGACGGTTCGCCCCATGTCGATTGATTTCATGTCAGGCATTCGACGATTCTATCGCCGGACCCCGTTCAAGACCCGCGAGGTCGCTTGGCTCTTGTTGAGAATGTAGAAGTGGACGCCAGGGACGCCCGCGTCGAGAAGTTCTTGCACCTGTCGCGTGGCGAAATCAACGCCGACGTCAAATTGACCAGTTTCGTTGTCGGCGTGCTGTTGTAGGTCGGCGACGAAACGTGGCGGCAGGACCGCTTTGCACAACGACGTGATCCGTTGAATTTGAGCAAAGTTCGTGACGGGCAAAATGCCGGGCACAATTGGCACGCGAATCCCGATCTTTTCACACCGCTCACGAAACCGGAAAAAATCGACGTTATCATAAAACAACTGCGTCACGACGATGTTCGCACCAGAATCGACCTTACGCTTGAGGTTTTGCAAATCAACTTCGGCACTCGGTGCCTCTTGATGCGTTTCTGGATAACCGGCGACCGCAATGCCAAACTGCGGGTACTCTTCGCGAATCAAGGCGACAAGTTCGTTCGCATATCGCAATCCACCCGCGACGGGTTGAAACGACGTTTGCCCCTGCGGCGGATCGCCCCGTAGCGCGACAATGTTCTCCACACCTCTTTTCCAAGCCTCCGCGAGATAGGATCGCAGTTCGTCCTTCGTCGAGCCGACGCACGTCAAGTGCGACGCGACGGGACAAGCGTGCTTACGACGGACTTCGCTCACGATGTCGAGCGTTTTTTCCCGCGTCGATCCGCCCGCACCATACGTACACGTGACGAAGCTCGGCTTAAAGGCCATCAAGTCGGCCAAGTTTTGAAACATGGCCGCTTCGCCCGCCGGAGTCTTCGGAGGAAAGAGTTCAAACGACAAAGCGAACTTGCCGGGCGCGAAATGAGAAGCGAGTGACATGGAGTGGGTGGCAAAAAGGTTCGCGGTTAAAGTGCTATGGGTTCTTTGGACAAGGGTTCAAATGGTGCCCGCTCGTCGCGAGTCAGGTCGTACAAATCGTGGAGCAGTTGTGCGTCTATCGGTCGCTGCTCGACCTTCCGCCGCGCGAACATTCGCTCTTGCGACTTGGCCGCAACTTCGACGGGCACCTCGGTCAACAAATTCATCGACCGGGCGTAGTTCACAAAGCTCGGCACATTGCTCGACACGAAGCCATACAGGTTGCTGCACGCACCGATCACTTTTCCCGTAAAAATTCCGGTGTGAATTGCCGCCTTGGCATAATCGCCGATGAAACAGCCGATGAACTGCATTTCGGTCGCTACCTTACGACCGTTGTAATCCATCGTGATTGGACCGTAGCTATTTTTCAAGTCGCTGTTGGTCGTTCCGGCCCCTAAATTGACCCAACTGCCGACGTGACTATGCCCGAGAAAGCCAAAATGTTGCTTGTTCGAGTAGGGTTCGAGGATGCTGGCTTCGATTTCGCCGCCCGCCTTTGACGTGTGACCAAGCACGACGCCGTCCTTGAGTGCGGCGTGTTCGATGACCTTTGCATTCGCGCCGATATAGACCGGCCCGCGTAAAAACGTGTACGGCCCGACCGAGGAGAATTCGTCGAGGATGATCGGTCCCCGCCGGGTGTCGGTGACGACAAGTTCGGCGAGCATGGCCCCTTCGGCCGCGAAAACACCAGAGGCAATTTCGGAATAATCACCCCGCTCAATCCGATGGAGCAAATTATCGGCGACAATCAACAAGTGTTGCCGCAAAACATCGTGTGGCCAATCGAACAACGGCAGATCGGCTTTGACGAGCGGAAGTTGTTCACGCTCGACCCAGGCGAGCAAATCTGTTTGTGACGGAACGCGAGAGGATTTACTTGCGGATTTGTTTTCCCCTCTCGCGAAACCTTGGTCGATTTTGTCCGTTGGCAAATAGGCCAGTGCGACGGAACCTCCCGAAATCACGGCCGCCGGTTTTCCCGCCGCGATGATTTTCTTGACCTCGCGCACGACACTCACTGACGGAACGAGTCGCGCGTTCAACCACCAATGCTGCCCAACATTTCCGTCTTCCGTCTGAATGAATGGCGCAAAATCGTGCGGCACGAACGATTGCAGATGCGACCGCACCCGGGCGAACAACGTCTCGTTCGACTCGACGAACAAATCAATGAGCCGATAACCGCCGCAGGTGATTGCGAACGCGGGCCGCGCCAGCGAGACCGGATAAAGCTGCGGAACAAACTCGTCTTCAAACAACAAGATCGACATGAATTGATTTTGCTAACTCCTGATCGCGGCGATGTTTTGGATATTCCGTCGTAGGTCAGGCCTGTGGCCTGACAGATGTTCTGAAATGGAATCGACAAGGCTCACGCAAAGGCGCAAAGCTCGCAAAGATGTGATTGGTCGTCAGATCGTACCACCGCGCCGTTTCCGAAATTGTATCATTCACTAATTTTCCTGCCTCCTGTTTCAAATTCCTTTGCGAGCTTTGCGCCTTTGCGTGAGCCTTTTTCCAACACACGGCACAAATCCCCAATAGTTTGGACGATTTCTTCAAATGCCTCACGGCATACCGGAAACTAGAGTTTATTCAAAGCAGTTTCCAATGTTTGCTTAACGAATCTTCGGCGAATTTCTGGGTCTTGTTTTTGGATATACTCGACTTCACCAAGGTCATCACCCCGTTTTCGGTTTTGTCGCGGTTCAAGGGCTTCAATTAGAATCGCTTCGAGTGCAGGAAGCAACTTGGATGCTTGAAGTCTCTCGTTCATCGTGCCCAGGGCAGGGCAATCGCACGTTAAATGGCTTGTTTTCCGGGGTTTTTCGTTTCGGAAGATGAAAAAATCCACTGCTAGCAACACAGCTTGAGAAATTTAGGC
>JAYUFG010000070.1:0-2696 GCA_043738845.1 Planctomycetaceae bacterium | reverse complement strand
TTCCCAAATTGCGTCGAGATAAGGCGTGTTGTCGTGACGATAAGGATGATAGGCCGACCGCGGCTCGCCGAAATGCGTTTTGTCCTGAACCTTTTGGCCGTTCAACCAGGCAGTGAGTTCCCCTTCCACGACGATCTTGCCCGACTCGTCTCGGCGCGGCGCGTGAAAACGAATGTCGTAAACTTGCCACTCGCCGACAGGCCGGGCAGCGTTCGCGAGCGGTTTTTGAAAGCCATACAAACTTCCTTCGTCTTTTTCAGTCGGGGTCTTCACGCCGACCGAATTGAAAATCTGCATTTCATAATGTCCGTGCAGATAAATGCCACTGTTCCCTTCGGCCGCTGGATCGATATTGAACTCGACGTGAATCTCGGCGTCACGATAGTGAAGCTGCGACACGACAAAGTTGGAGCGGCGTTTGTTCGCCGTCGAGACGAGCGTTCCTTGCTCGACCTTCCAGCCGCACTCTTTTCCGTCTTTGCTGAGAAACAGGTTCTTCCCCTCCCCATCGAATAACACGACCGCCTCCTTCGGAGGCTTCACTGGCAGGACATCCTGCTTCGGCGTGAATTCCGCCTCAGCGGCGAATGTGACGTGACAACTTAAGCAAAAAACTATTGTCCAAACGAGATGGTCAACGCGAATCATGGGTAAATCTCCTTCTATTGCGTTTATTGTTGAAAAGGGGGGATAAATCCGAAACTCGAAGTACGAAATGCAAAGTACGAAATCCGAAACAAATCCAAAGGACCGAAATCGGAAATTTCAAACGAAACCCACGTTCGGCTACATTTCCTGTGTTTTCTGCCTGTTCTTCGTTTTGAATTTCTCTCTTTCCTATTTCGATATTGTTTCGGATTTCGTATTTCAATTCCCCCTACTTTTCCGGCAGCCCAACTTTCTCTCCCCGCAAATATCGCCCCGCATTCCCCGCCGCCTTCAAATAATAATCGCTTGGCAAGCCCTCATACGTGCCAAACTTGCCGACCGGAGGATCGTTGGTGCATTTGAAGATTGCCGTGCCTTCATCCACTTCGTCAAACATCGCGATATAGGCACAACTCATATCATGCGATTTGATCTGCTCAATCTGTTGCCAAAAGAACTCGCCCTTCTGTCGCGGAATCTGGTTGAGTAAGCTCCTCCCTTGCTGCAAATTCGTCCAGCTAAAGCCGGGAAACGCCACCGGATAATAGTCACACTTTTGCTCTTGGCAGAATTTCAAGTCGGCGGGCCAGTGAGCGTCCACATGTCGCTTGAGCGAAGCCGCGTTATTGTAACGGCCGACGTTCCAAGGGCTGATGATCGTGGCATACTTTTTCAAGAGCCGCATCCGCTCATCTTTCCAAGTCACCCAATCGTTGGGAACGCCGAGCATGATCGAGCAACCCCCATTCTCTTGGGCCTTGAAGAACTCAAACAACTCTTCCGAGGCGGCCGCATCAAATTTGCGATGATCGAAACCATATCCCCACAGGCTCACAATCGGCCCACCTCGCTGTTGTAAATAGGCCGGGTCCGAAGTGAGCGTCATCTCTTTCATCAAGCGCGACCAGTCGGCCTTGATCGCATCGACCGCCGGGCGATCAAAGTCGGTGTCGTACATCACCGCATACGTGCGACCGTGACGATTGGCCGCCTCGCGAACATGATGCAGCACGGCGCATGCCCGTTGATAATCCTTGCTCTTTTGATTCTTGACGTAAACGGTGAAGCGTTGCAAAAAGACGCCGTCGATCCCGTACTGCTCCATCCATTGAAAGTGCCGTTGCACTGTTTTGTCCATCGTCGAACTGAAAACATACGCGGTCGAACCGTCGGTGTGGCGAAAGTTCGTCGGGAATTTTTCGTCGGCGTCATATTCCGTCAGGTCAGGCCAAAAATCGACCGTACACTTCGGCGGGGTTTGCTCGACGCCGCCCCAATGGACATTGCCCATCCCATATCCATCCTCGCGAGCCATGAACCAACCTTGATAGCCGCACATGATTTTCTTCTCGATTCCCTGCGGATCGACCCCCTTCTTCATCGGGCCCGTATAGGGCACGAGCGATTTCTCCAGCGTTAATGCCTGCGGTCGCTCAGACTTTTCCGGTTCTTTTTTTTCTGCCTTCGGATCGGCATTGATTTCGGCGGACTTCGCGAGATCAACAAAAAATATCCCCATCACGCCGACTGCCGTGAGTGCAATTGAGGTTAGTTGAAATTTACTCATTCGAATGTTCTCGTTCGTGGAGATTGCAGGAGGGACTGTTTTGATTTTGGTCGTTTCGCCGAGGTATATGGTTATCCGGTCGATTCAATATGCGATATTTCCTCGTCCGATAGGCCGTAAAGTTGATACACACGATCATTGAGGTCGCGCATTGCATCGTCGATTTGATGCTTGATGTTTTGTAGTTCTCGCGATTGGCTGGAGAAGTAGTCGTCCCACTCCGCCCGTTGCGTTGGCTTGAATCGCCGATGCGAAAACCGCTCTAACTCATTGAGGAGTTCCGAAACGGGGATCGCATCAAATTCGCGGAGCTTGCCTGGAATTTTCGGCGGCAACGGGGCATCGAGCAGTTGTGGTGGAGCAAAATCGACCTGCAAACGGCGTATCCGTTCACAGATTTTACCCGAGATTGGTGTGGAGTGGGAGCGGTGCGCAGGGCGTGGAATCTCGGCGGCGGAGCGGTGGTGGGCCGGAAGGGCGC
>JAYUFG010000069.1:0-7129 GCA_043738845.1 Planctomycetaceae bacterium | reverse complement strand
CGGTTTTCAAGGTGGTGCCCCAGGGTCTGATGGTGGTGGGTTCAATCGAAGTCGCAGCACTGATGACATGATGCAGCGGCTTGACCCAAACAATTCCGGTGTCGTCGAGTTCGATAAACTTCAAGATGGCCGCACGAAGTTCTACGCGATGCGTGCCGCCCAAGAAGCTGGCCTCGACATTACCAAACCAATTCCCGCTGCCAAAATTAAAGACATGATGGAGACCCGCATGAAGACGCCGGGCGGTCCACAGTCACCTGGCTCTTCATCAAGTTCATTGTCCACCGACAAAAACCATGCGTCGGGCGAGATCAACACTCATTCCAACGCCAAACTCGACAAGGAAAAAGAAAAAGCCAAGTTGTCACTCGTTCCCGGCTTTGGTCTCCCTTCGGAAGCTGCTTCCATCCCCGGCTTCGGCGAAGCTTTGGCCCTGGTGAACACTCATTCCGATTCTTTCAAGTCCGACAAATCCGAGCGCACCAAAGATAAAGACAAAGAGAAAGACCCTTCCGCAAATGCTCCGCCGAGTGACAACCCTGATGACAAGGTTCGCAAGTACGCCTTGAGCTTGATGAAGCAATACGACGCCAACAAGAACGGCGTCTTAGAACGGGACGAGTGGAAGAATATGCGGGGCGAACCCGAAAAGGCCGACGCGAACCACGACGGCATCATCACACTCGACGAGTTGGTTGAACACTTGAAAAAAATCAATCCGGAGAGCGACAGTGGGAACAGTGGTGGAAATTCTGGCGGAAATAGCGGGGGCGGGTTCAAGAAGGATCGCAGTGCTTCGGCCGGATCGTTCAAACAGCAGCCGAAACGATCTTCGACGCCTGCTGAACGTTTGCCGGAAGGTTTGCCAAGCTGGTTCGCGCGAGCCGACGTCGATGGCGACGGTCAGATCACTATGGCCGAATACAGCAGCGTTTGGAACGATGCGAAAATCGCCGAGTTCATGAAGTACGATCTCAATGGCGACGGAGTTATCACCGCCGCAGAAGTTCTCAAGGTCGAACGCCCCAGTGAGAAGCCGAGCGACAAATCTGGCGACAAGCGAACACCCGGCCGATAAGGCGAACGGCAGAAATTACTCGACCACTCTTCGCATCTATGCGGGGAGGGTCTGTCTCCGGTTTGAAATCGACAAACGACCCAGCCTCACGCACTACAACAACTCGTCGAGTTCTTCCACGAGTTTATCAAACCGTGAGAGGGCCGTATCGACCGGACCCGGCTGCGACATATCCACGCCCGCCCCCCGCAATAAATCGAGCGGGTCTTGCGAACAGCCCCCTTTGAGAAATCCCAAATAGGCGTCGAGTTCGGGCTTACCTCCCGACAAAACACGGTTGGACAGGGCAATCGCCGCCGAGAGTCCCGTCGCATATTTATAAACGTAAAACGCCCGATAGAAATGGGGAATGCGAAAACATTCGAGCTGCAATTCTTCGTCGATGGCAAACTCCGGACCAAAATAACGGGTTAGGAGTTCGTGATAGACCTTTTTGAATTTATCGACGGTCAGCGGTTCGCCCGCCTCGACAAAGGCGTGCGTGAGCTTCTCAAATTCAGCGAACATCGTCTGGCGAATGATCGTGCCGCGAATGGCGTCGATTTCGCGGTTGATCAAAAAAGCCCGGTGTTTGTCGTCCTTCGCCCGGGACATCATGTGCTGACTGAGAAGTTGCTCGTTGAACGTACTCGCAACCTCGGCGACGAAAATCGTGTAATTGTAATAGGGGAACGGTTGGTGTTTCGCCGAGAAATGACTGTGCATGGAGTGGCCCGCCTCGTGAGCCAGCGTGAAAACATGATCGAGCACGTCGGGTTGATAGTTCATCAAGATATAGGGATCGCCGTCGTAGGTCCCGGCGGAAAACGCTCCGCTTTGCTTGCCCTGATTCGGATAACGATCACACCAGCCGTTGTTCAAACCTTTTTCGAGCACGCCGCAATAGGCACTCCCCAGCGGTTCCAGCGATTGCACGACGACCTTGACCGCTTGTTGCCAAGTGTGCCGCGACTCAATGTCGCTGAGAATCGGGACATACGTGTCGTAATGATGGATTTCCGGAATCCGCATTTTGCGGCGGCGAATTTCATAGTAGCGAAACAACGTCGGCAAATGTTTATGGACCGAACCAATCAAGTTGTCGTAAACTGCTTCGGGCATGTTGTCGTGGAACAGCGACGCGGCTCGTGCGCTGGCGTAACCGCGGGCCTTCGCATAGTAAACGTCGCGTTGAATGGAGCCAGCCAAGGTCGCGGTCAACGTGTTTTCGTGCGCCTTATACTGCGAATAGAACTGATGAAAGGCTGCTTTCCGCACGGCCCGTTTGGGTGAGTATAGCAGCGAGGAAAAGGTCGCCGGGTTAAGTTCAATCGAATCGCCTTTTTCATTTTTCACGAAGCCGAATTTGAGATCGGCGTCGTTCAATTGACGAAATACGAGGTTCGCCGTTTCGGACATCTCGCTTTGCATCGCGAGGAGATTTTCTTCACCCTTGGAAAGCGTGTGCGGCTTATATCGCAAGATGCGTTCCAGTTGCAGGCGATACGGGGCAATCTCCTTGGCGGCGAGAATCGTTTTCAGCTTCGCAGCGGAAATGGTCATGATTTCGGGCCGAATGAAACTGGCCGCCTGCGCTGCGCGGCTCGCTACACTGCGATAGCGGCCACTCATTCGCTGATAGACGCTGTTCGCTTGATCCTCGGTCGTCTTTAAAAAGGAGTAGGTTCCCAACCGCTCGCCGAGACGATCAAACTCGTGATCGAAATCGAGACAGGCCGCCAGCGACTTCGCACTTTCGCCAAGCTTGCCAACGAAAGGACCATATTCTTCGATCCGTTTTTCCCATTTCAGAAAAGCGGTTTCCCAAGCCTGATCGTTGGCGAACAGACTGTCGAGATTCCAGCGGTCGTCCGGTTTGACTTGATTGCGAGGCGGTAGTTTTTTGATTTTGGCCATTGAAGATAAATTTTAGGATCAACAGGTTTTGCGATGGACACCCCGAAAGAAACGGGACTCTCCTGGGTAGGAGAGCATATCGGGGGCCACGTGTCCAGAATGTTTCCCGTGAAACAAAATTCTGGGGAGATTCCGACCTTTGGCCAATTGACAGCACAATAACAGCACAATATCCGTTCTCACGAATGCCGACTCCTTTCCCCTGCAAATTCCAGTTGAACTGCTCGCCCAGTTGTCCGCTGGGAGGGCTGATTGGCTGGGAACTTTTCATTTGTTCCGAAATGGCTTATGTTTGGTCGTATCGGACAGCTATGCCCGGCGGGTTGTGGCCCGCAGCACGCTTTCGCTCAAACAATTTCTTTTTCATCCACGGTTTTAAGATGCCTTTGCTCGGTGCCCACATGTCGATGGCGGGCGGTTATTATAAAGCGGTCGAGATTGCCCAGGCCTGCGGCTGTGATTGCGTGCAGCTTTTCACTAAGAACAATAATCAGTGGAAAGGGAAAGAGATTTCACCCGCCGACGCCGAAAAGTTTAAGGCCACACTCCGCGAATTGAAAATCTCGCACCCAATCTCGCACGATTCTTATCTGATCAATCTGGCCGCGCCCGACGACGAACTGTGGAAAAAATCAATTGACGCTTTTATCATCGAACTCCAACGGGCGGAGCAGTTGGGGATTCCCTACGTCGTCGCACATCCGGGTGCCTTCACGACGAGCAGTGAAGAGGCCGGTCTGAAAAAGATCATCCGCGCACTGGATGAAGTTCATTCGCAAACGAAGGGGATCGCCGCGCAGTGTCTATTGGAACTGACCGCTGGCCAGGGGAGTACGCTCGGCTGGAAGTTCGAACAGATGGGCACGATCTTCGACGGGGTTAAACATCCCGACCGGCTGGGACTGTGCTTTGATACGTGTCACGTCTTTGCGGCGGGCTATCCATTGCAAACGGAACAGGAATATAAGGCGACAATGAAGCAGCTTGACACCGCTGTCGGCCTCGACCGGATCAAGGCGTTTCATTTGAACGACAGCAAAAAACCGCTCGGCTCGCGGGTCGATCGGCATGAACACATTGGCCAAGGGACGCTCGGCCTGGAGCCGTTTCGACATTTAATGAACGACCGCCGGTTCAAAAGCATTCCGATGTATTTAGAAACGCCGAAGGGTCTGCACGACGGAGAGGAATGGGACGTGACCAATCTGCGAGTGCTGCGGGGCTTGGTGGAAAAAGCGACGGTCAAGAAAATTAGCAAAAAGGGGAAATGAGATGGGAAGTGGAATTGGAACGATCGTCGGATTCGCTTTGTCGCTCTCTGTATTATCGTTATTTACAAGCGGGTGTGGGCAGAAAACCCAGGACGGGGCAGCGATATTCACGGCCAAGGGCAAGAGTGCGTTTGAATCAAAGGACTATGCCACGGCAATTCGTTGCTTTACCGAAACCATTCAACTTAGTCCAAATGATCCTTCTCCATACAACAATCGAGGTAGGGTGCATCTGAAATCGGGTGACCTAGACGCCGCCGTCAAGGATTTCGACGAAGCCATTCGACTCGATCCGAAACTCGCGATCTCGCATAACAATCGCGGGCTCGTGTACCTAGATAAATTGGACCAAGTCAATGCGATCGCGCGTTTTACGGAGGCAATTCGCCTCGATCCGAATCTTGTCCAGGCCTATAGTAATCGGGGACTAGCGTACGCAAATAACGGAGAACAAGATAAGGCCATTGCCGATTGTGATGAAGCCCTTCGTTTAGACCCAAAATACGACCATGCGTACAACAATCGTGGACTTGCGTATGCAAACAAGGGCGACTCCACTCGTGCCATCGTCGAATACTCCCAGGCGATACAGCTTCGACCCAACAACGCAATTTCTTTTTGCAATCGAGGCGATGCCTACATGGCGAATGGGGACTTGAAAAATGCCGAGCAGGACATCTTGGAGTCTATTCGCATAGATCCGTTATATGGTCTCGCCTACAGCGAACTGGGGTTGATTCTCTACAAACGAGGCGAACTCGACAACGCAATTGAAAATTACACAAAAGCAATTCAAATCAATCCCAAGCTCGACGTGGCCTTTGCCAATCGGGGCGCGGCCTATGATAGGAAAAGGAACATCGAGAAAGCAATTGCCGACTACACCGAGGCCATTCGAATAAATCCGAATAACGCTATCGCTTTCGGCAATCGAGGAAAAGTATACCTAATTATGGGCGAACGGGAGAAATCTCTTGGCGACTTTCAGGTGGCCGTTCGGCTCGAACCCAAGTCGGCAACGGTACACAACAATATTGGGATGGTGCTTTTGTCCAACGCCGATTATGAAAAATCCATCAAAGAATTCACCGAAGCAATACGTCTCAACCCGAAATTTGCAACCGCATATTTTAGCCGAGGTGTTGTTTACGAGAAACTCGGCGAAACCGAAAAAGCAGCCGCCGATTTTGCCGAAGCCAAGCGATTGGGGTTTGTCGAAAAATAGTTCGCGGCTCGACAGTCGGGTGTTTATTCTGCCCGTCCGCACTGGTCGAATGCGATTTTCCCAGTGCCGTTTTATTCACACGGGAGAAGCTATGGTTTCGTCGCTGCCGCCACTTGTACAAGCGGCGTCTCGTCGCTTGCTGGACGTGGCGGGACGCCGCGTCTACGAGTTTTCAGCCCGCTGGGTTGATATTCTCGCCGTTCAGGCATCGAGTGATAGAACCGACGAACCATCTCGCCCGCCTCATCCCACACGTCAAACGGCAAAAATGTTACCAACTTCCCGTCTCCAGGCGTTTTTGCCTCACCCCCGAACGAATCCACGATTTCACTTTCACCCCGGTTCCGAGTACACTTAACGAGCCGAGCGTGGTTTGCGCTTCGCCCTGGATTTACTGCCCGCTGTTGTCCCGCCTTTTGGAGTGTTGTGATGGTCCGTTGGTCGCGAGCCGTGATTGCGATCTTGCTCGGTGGTCTCGTAGCCATCGTTCGCGTGCTACTGGCTCAAGAGCCAGAGGAACCGCCGATCAAGATCTATACCATCGAGCGTGCCGCAGGGGCAATCACGATTGATGGCAAGTTCGACGAGGATGCCTGGAAAAATGCCGAGGTTGCACACTTGGGCGATCTCCGCGAAGGCAAGCCGAGTAAACGCGACACGACGTTCCGCATGTTGTACGACGACGAGAATTTGTACGTCGCCTTTCATTGCGTCGATGAACATGTCTTTAGTCCCGCCGAAAAGGACGACGATCCGGGCGTCTACTCGGGCGACTGTGTCGAACTTTTCCTCTGCACTGGCAGCGACCCCCATTACTATTACGAGATCGACCTCAGCCCGGCGGGCAAGAAGTGGGATGCCCTCATCGTCAATACTCGCGGGACAGAATCGGTCAGCAGCAAAGACACCTTGAACAAAACGCCTCTCGTCGAATACGACTGCAAAGGTCTGAATTTCAAAGTCATCATCAATGGCGGCAAACTGAACGCCACGCAAGACGGCACGGAAAAAGCACAGTCCTGGGATCTCGAGGTCGCGATCCCGCTGGCCCAATTGCCGGGTGGAAAAAACGTTCCACCGCAGTCGGGCGACGAATGGCGGGGGAACGTTTTTCGCATTGACCGCCCCACCGATGGCAAGGTCGAGTTTCAAGGTTTCTCGCCAACGCTCAATCAGCACCTCAGCCGAGTCGGCCGCTTCGCTCATTTGAAGTTCAAGTGACGGTCCATTAAGCGGATCGTTATTACAGCGAAGGCCAACACCGATTCGTTTAGATCGCAAACAGGGAGTTTACGCTCCCTGTTCCCTGGTTCTTCTTGTTCATATTCAATTTCAACGACGCCTCCGACAAAGCGTTTCGGCACCCACTTCATGCGTTCGATTCCCCTATTGTTAATCGGCAACATCACGCCGCCGGAGTTTACTTCCGTTGCCAAGTCGTTGAGCGAAATCGACACAGTGCAATCGGCTGTGTCGCTCGCCCTCGCCCTCGATACTTTTTGCGACGGTGCCCTCAGCCCAGAGGTTTGCATTCTCTTGCAATCGGTGCCGGGCGAGTATTCGCCCGACGATTTTGCGAAACTGCGTGCTGCGGCACCGCTAGCAGCGACGGTTGTTGTGTTTGGTTCTTGGTGCGAAGGCGAATCACGTAGTAGCAAC
>JAYUFG010000068.1:0-2705 GCA_043738845.1 Planctomycetaceae bacterium | reverse complement strand
CGAAAGACGACATTTTTTCATGCGCCGATCTCCAGTTGCCCCGGCTCAATTCGCGAATTGCCGCCCGCCTTGCGACGCTGTTGTTGTTGGCGTTTGAATTGTTGGCGTTTGAATTACCGAATCGGTCGTTCGCGGCTGAGAAAAAAACGCCCGCCGCTGCGGAAAAGAGTCCTGCGAAAATCGCTTTGCCTACCGATCATGCCGAACGGATGACGAAGGGTCTCGACCAATTTCAAAAACAGGTCGCGGCGATTCTGAAAGAAAGCTGTCTCAAGTGTCACGGTGGAGAAGAGGTCAAAGGTGAATTTGATCTGGCCACTCGCGAAGGCTTTCTGAAAGGCGGCGAGTCGGGCGTGGCGGTCGTGCCGTTTCAATCGCAAGCCAGCACGCTCTATAAGTTGATTACGCACGCCGCAGAACCAAAGATGCCGGACAAGGCACCGAAATTGTCGGCCGAGAAAATCGCCAGCATCGCCGAATGGATCGACAACGGCGCGCCGTACGATCAACCCTTGGCCGCGAGCAAGCCGACCAAAAAATCGGTGGCCGTTACGGACGACGACAAAAAATGGTGGTCGTTCCAACCGCTGGCAAAAATCGCCCCACCGAAGATCGAAAACATCGAGAATATCGGATCGAAATCGTTGGCCTCCGTTCGCACCGACGTCGATCGGTTCATCATTCAAAAAGCGGCCAGCAAAGGTTTGACTATTTCGTCACCCGCCACCAAACGGACACTCATCCGTCGGGCGTATCTCGATCTGCTCGGTCTGCCGCCGACGCCCGAAGAGGTCGAGGCGTTTGTGAAGGACGATTCGCCCGACGCTTGGCCGAAGTTGATCGACCGCCTGCTCGACAATCCGCATTATGGCGAACGCTGGGCCAGACATTGGCTCGATGTCGCTCGCTTTGCCGAGAGTCACGGGTTCGAGCAGGACTACGACAGGCCGGGTGCCTGGGCGTTTCGTGACTTCGTCATCAAGGCGTTGAACAACGATCTGCCGTACACGAAGTTCATCGAGTGGCAACTGGCGGGCGACGAGTTCGAACCGGAAAACCCGCTCGCGCTGTCGGCGACCGGCTTTTTAGGGGCGGGCGTTTTTCCCACACAAATCACCGCGAACGAAGTTGAACGGACTCGCTACGACGCCCTCGACGATATGCTCTCGACAACCGGCTCAGCCTTTCTCGGTCTGACGATTGGCTGCGCGCGGTGTCACGATCACAAGTTCGACCCGATCCCGACTCGCGATTATTACCGACTGTTATCAACGTTCACGACGACGGTCCGCAGCAATATCGACATTGATCTCGACCGCGAGAAAAATCGCCCGCAGTGGGAGAAGTGGGAAAAAGAACAAACGACGCTCGCCGCCGATCTTAAAAGGCACGAAGACTCGTTGCGGGCGAAATTGCCGGAGTGGTTGAAAACACGCGACAAATCGTCCGAAAAGTGGTCCGTGCTGGAAATCTCTGAGATTAAATCGAAAGCCGGGGCGACGTTCAAAAAACTCGATGATGGATCGCATTTAGCCGAAGGGACGAACGGCGACCACGACGAGTACACGATCACAGCGACCCCGACACTCGGCATTAAAATCACTGGTCTGCGGCTCGAAGCCTTGTCCGACAAGAGTCTTGTGAAAGGTGGTCCCGGCCGTGCTTCCAACGGCAACTTTGGTTTGAGCAAAATCACGATTGCGGCCGGACCTAAGTCGGGCGACGCCCCTGCTGCTACGTCATCACCCATTGTCGTGAAGATCGCCAAAGCACAAGCCACTTTCGAGCAGAACAAAGCACACCTGTCGATTGCGGCCTCACTCGACGACGATCGAACCACCGGTTGGGCCGTCGATCCGCAATTTGGCAAAGATCACGCCGCTGTGTTCACGTTTGCCGAGCCGCTGGAAATTCCCGACGGTGGACAATTGACCGTGACGCTCGACTTTCAGGTGAATAACAAGCACAACATTGGCCGCGTTCGCTTGGCTGTCACGTCTGATGCCGAACCGCAACTAAGTGGAGATGCCATGCCGACGAAAGTTGCCAGCATCTTGGCCAAAGCAACGTCGCCGGAAAAGTTTGCCGCCCTTCCACAGGACCAACAAACGACCCTGTTCGATTGGTGGAAGACCCACGATGCCGACTGGAAAACCATGCACACAAAACTGACTGAGCATGAAACGCATCAGCCAAAAGCCAAAACGCAAATCATGATCTGCGGCGAAGGTTACAAGCCGATGCGGCATCACACGCAGGGTGCCGATTTCTTCAATGAGTCGTATATCCTCGAACGGGGCAGTGTGGATCGCAAGAACGGCGTCGCCTCGCAAAGTTTTCTGCAAGTTCTCATGCCCGCCGTCGATACCGAATCAAAATGGCAATGGAAGCCGCCCGCCGGTGCGAAATACTCCGGCCGTCGCCGCTCGCTCTCGAATTGGATCACCGATGTTGAGCAAGGGGGCGGAACGCTCGCCGCCCGGGTAATGGTCAATCGCTTGTGGCAACATCACTTTGGGACTGGCATCGTCGCCACGCCGAACGATTTCGGTCACACCGGAACACCACCGACGCAGCCCGAGTTGCTCGATTGGCTGGCGAGTGAATTCATTCGGGGCGGTTGGAAAGTCAAACCGCTGCATAAGCTGTTGATGACCAGTGCCGTCTACATGCAGACGACCACCGCCGACGCCGACTTCAAGGCG
>JAYUFG010000067.1:0-18755 GCA_043738845.1 Planctomycetaceae bacterium | reverse complement strand
CGGAGAACGCAGAACGCAGAATGCAGAATGCAAAATGCAAAACGGACAAATCGGGAATTGCTATAAAGCCGCGACCGTTGGTCGCGGAGCCAGGCCGGACGAGTACGAAATACGAAACTTGTACAAGCGGCGTCTCGCCGCTTCTCAAACGCGGCGAGACGCCGCGTGTACGAGTTTTGTAGGTCAGGCCGGTGCCTGACAACGACCCATTCCAGGTTCCCAATGATCGCACCCGTTCCAATTCGGCGCTCGAACGAAGGGAACAAAAACGCCGCTCGCAATTTGTCAGGCGGTAGGCCTGACCTACGATACTGACACCGGTGTTCCAATAATTTTATAGTGGTGCAAATCGCATTGATTGCCGGGAGACCGAGGAAAACGAATGCCGGATGAGCCGCCGAGTTCGCAGAGATACGAGAGGAATCGCGGGTGGATTAAACTCGGCGTTCTTCATGTTCAATTGGTTTTGCCGTGGGGACGGAATGTCGGCGATGGTATTTTGCCACGCCACCGCCAATCCCTCCCATCACTAATGCGCAGGTGAAATCGAAAAGACTATCTCGCTGCCGATGGGCATGCATTTCAACGAAGTCCATGTTCGATATTGTCTTACCATGCGACGCAGATTCTGCAATCCCGCCAACCGCCTGATCAAGGTGCCCACTAAGGCACGCCGGAACTGTCGCATTACTGAATCGCGGGCCAGCGACGACATAACCCGTGAACAACAAGAAATAGCCGACGACTCCCATGATTGCGCCCGACCACCATCCCGTTGAGTCTCCCCGCGAAGCGACCCTTACGATTCCGTAACCAAAACCGAGCAGTTCAACACTCACGATCAGGGCACAACCGATTTGCGTGGGCCACCGATAAACGAACAACGTCGTCCCGCCCAACAGAGTTGCCAACAGTCCTAAAATTAGCGCGTTTCGAGTCGGTTTCAGTCGCATGGATTACTCCTCGGTGGAATTGGCTCCTGCGAAGTAGAAGACACCCGCTCGCGCCGACAATGGACGCCGATACAACCTCCCAAGATTCCGAACAAAACGCCGACACTGCCATCAAATACTTTTTCGCGATACATGGCCCGCAAATTCGGAGTATCCGTCGGTGCTTGTCCCGGTGGCGTGTATGATTGCGGCGTGATTTCGGACTTGTTCGAGGTTGCTTCCGACGATTTGTCAAACTCATTTGACTCCAGCGAAGTCATCAGATCGCCGAGCCTTTGTGACGCAATTTGGTGAATGTTGACTTCGTTAAGCGACAACCACCCGGCAAAGTTCGATGTAAATAGCAGAAAATAACCAATGGTCGCGCTGGTAAAACCACTCCACCATCCAGACCGGTCGGCTCGCGCAGCGAGGGTGATAACCAGGCCGTACCAAACCATCAGAAGTTCAGCCGTCAGAAGTATTGCGCAACTCCATTCGCCAGCCGCTTTATAGGCACCCAGCGAGATCGCAATGAACGAAAAAACGCCGAGCGCACTCTTCAAACTAAATTGGATTTGTTTGGGCATGGTCTTGTCACGTTGCACGCATTTGGCCAGAGTTAGTCTTGGACGCGACGCGGAATGTTGTCAGGCCGCAGGCCCGACCTATGATACTTCATCGTCTCACAAACGGCGTGCCCGGGCAATCTCGGCCGTTTTGATTCCGGTTAAGAGGAGTAGTGTCCCACCGGTAATTGCGGAGCCGATGGAGAGTCCAAAGCTGGCAGCGGAAAATGCCCAGACGAGCGTGGAAATTGCCACGATGGAAGCGATGCCCAATTTCCCCGGCAGCAATTCTTGGCCACTGCTCCACAACTGTTGCAGTTGGCTAAACGTGACGGCGACAACGACAACCGCTCCGACGATCAGACCTTCGTACATATCCGCGCCGGATTTGATGATCTTTTGCACCGCATCCATCACAACCCGTAAAAAGACGCAACCCAACACCGTACCGGGAATTGAACCGAGTCCCCCTTGCAAACTGCAACCGCCAACGACGGCGGCGGCAATGGCATTGAGTTCGTACCCGCGACCTTGATTGACCGGTGCGGCGACCAATTCATTTCCGATGAACAACACGCCAGCGATGCTGGCCATTGTGGCCGCGTAACAATAGGTGAACCACTTGACGTTTTCGACGCGGATGCCGCTCAGTCGGGCGGCTTGTTCATTTCCACCGAGGGCGTAAATATGACGACCCAAAACGGTGCGACTAAGAATGAACCACGTTAGTAGAGCAAGAAAAACAAAGAGAACACACTGCACCCAAATGTTGTCGTTGAGATACTGAAACACGGGGTGACTGACATTGATCTGCGTCCGCACTAACTTACGTGGTCCCGTAACACCGTCGCACACAACACGGGCGAGACTGCGTAACCCAACCAACGTGGCCAGCGTCGCGATAAACGGCGGCAAGCGAATTGCGGAAATGAGCCAGGCGTGCAGCGTGCCCACGACCAAACCCGACAGCACTGCGCCCAGAATGGCGACCGGAACCAAAATAGCTTCGGCGAGACCGGTCATTCCCGAGCCAGCATCTCTGAGCGACTCGATACAATCTCCGCCAATGAGTAACAGCGACCCGCAAACCGTTGCGGAAAATGCGATCATCGACCCGACCGAGAGATCAATGCCTCCTGCGATAATCACGACCGTCGCACCGAGGGCATAAATCCCCAACAGGGCGACATTGCGGGCGATTTGCTCAGCGTTCTCGCCCGGATTCTCGAAATAACCGTGATTCGTGTCAAGGAAGTTGGCGACGACAATCACGAGGATGATCGCGACCAGCAGCATGACCTCATTGGCGCGAAATGGCAGGCGGTTCCAAAATCCAGCCGATGGTGAACTCATAATGGTTGCTTTGGAACAAACGGCGACAAGTTTTGCGAACCGAAAGACATTGTACCGCTACAACAACCGGCCCACCAAATTCTACGAACTCTTCAGATTGTACTTTTTCAGCCACGCCTTGAATTCGGTGAGGGTCATAAACTCGACCGGTTGGCCGTCAAACTGTTTCGCGTTCAAAGGAGTGTTGGCGTCCGGCGCGACGACCCGCAAACCGGTGTTCAGTTGGTCGCCAGGCTTTTGATTCAGGTCGGTAAAGACCTTATTGATCTCCGCTTCATCCCCTTTGACCATCGCCTTCAGGAGCTTGGCCGTTTGCAGACCCATCGCGTAGGGATCTTGCACGACCATGACGTCGATCTTTCCCAACGTCATTTGCTGAATGGCACCTTCTTCGGCATCGAATGTGGCGATTACCAGTTTGTCGCGAACCTTCATTTGCGTCGCGACTTCCGCAATGGCGGGCGCGTTGTACGACCAAATTCCCAGCAAGGCCGCCAAATTCTTTTTGTGATTTGTAATGGCATTACGGACGTTGTCGCGGGCTTTCGTGCGGTCCGTTTCGTCCGGCATCCGATCCAGCTCGGTGAATTTTTTTGCGTCCAGCGATTCTTTCACGCCGTCCATTCGGCTGCGGGCATTGTCGTTGTCCGTGTAGCCAGCGAATTGTACATAACCACCCGACGCGACATTCTTGCTTTCCAAAAGCGTTTGGGCACACTTGCCTAAAATTTTTCCGCCGAACGTATTGTCGGTGCCAATGTAATGTGAGCGGGCACCGGGGAATTTTTTACGATTCACGTCGCCATCGACGGTAATGATTTTGATACCTTTGGCTTGCAACTTTTTGAGTTCATTGACAATTGCTTCGTTGTCGGCCTGAATAACGGAAATTGCCACCGCGGCAATATCGGACTCGGTGCCGAATTGGCGGAGCTTGGTGATTTGCCCCTGGGCGGTTCCGTCGTTCGATTGCCAAGAAACTTTGAGACCTGCCCCGGCGAGATCAAACTGTTTTTCGCCCTCGTTCAGACCGTTGGAACAGGCGTCCCAAAACGGCGAGTCGGTGTTGTTCAGAAAGACGACCCGCTTGGTCGCGGCATTGGCTCCCCAGCAATTGGTCGCGAGCAGGACGCACAGTCCGATGGAGGCTGCCCAGCCGCCCCCAAGTTTTGCGAAACGAATCATTCCAACGTCCTTTCCAGAAGACCAAGGTCGAATTTCAGAAGTCGCCACGATGTTTAATCAAAGTATGAAAATTGTAAATCGCCCGACCGACCGTCGCAAGGGTGGACGAAATCGGGACTTGCGAACGATTTTCGCCCCATTCCGCCGACCGGCAAATTCACCCTGTTTTACCCGGCTTGTTGCCGGAATTGTGCTTGCTGGCACGAGACTTCCCGATTCGTGGATGCGGATAAACTTTCTTTGCCCGCACGACCGATGCAATCCATAGACACCACCACGCCATAGACACAGCGCATTTGCGACCCACGTTGAAAACGAGCAAAACGCGAGTGGCTCTTCCGCAAACTCTGTTCCCGCACGGTTCGTATGAAGAAGAAGTCCAAACAACCAGCCGCCGATCAGGCTGCGCACCCGAAGACGGAGACTGCACGTCCTACGCTCAAGGCTGCGCTTCCCACGCTCGAAGCGGGGCTGCCGCGCACGCTCGGCAATTGGGAATTACTCCGCCTGCTCGGAGAAGGGCCGCTCGCACGTGTCTATCAAGCGCGAGCCTTGAACGGTCCGTCGCCCGAGGCTCGTTATGCTGTGAAAGTTCTGCGTGACGAGTTCGCCGACGATCCGAACATGGTCAATCTCCTGCGGCGAGAGGCGACGGTCGGAAGAACCGTTTCTCACCCCCACTTGATTCCTGTTTTGTCGGCACAAGTTCACGAGCGACCGATGTTCATCGTGATGCCCCGCTTGATCGGTCTGACCTTGGCGGAACGAATTGCCACGCGGCGGCCGATCTCCGTTTCGCAAGCGTTGTGGATCGCCCGACAAACGGCCCAAGCACTTGACGCTCTGCACACGGCGGGCTGGCTGCACGGCGACATCAAGCCGAGCAATGTGTTCCTCTCGCCCGACGGACATGTGACGTTGCTCGATCTTGGTTTCGCTCAGCCGATCAACGACGGTGGTTGTCCCTTAACGCGACCGCTGTTGGGAACATTGCATTACATGGCACCCGAATCGTTGATTTCGACGAGTCGCACCGATGCCCGGAGTGAGGTCTATAGTTTGGGCGTGATGTTGTTCGAGATGCTGGCGGGCCGCTTGCCCTTTCCGGCTAAGGAGACGAGCGAACTGATCGAGCAGCATTTGCTTCGCCCGGCGAGTGATTTGCGGGTACGCAATCACAATCTGCGGACGGCGGTGGCGTCACTCGTCTGGAAGATGCTGGCCAAGAACACACTCCGCCGGCCACAGTCGGCGAAGGACTTGATCCGGCAGCTCATGCCGCTGGAAATCGACGAGCTGCCACAGCGGATTCCGGCGTGATTTAGCCTCGGCATTCGTCGCGACACGGAAATAATTGTCATACCACTACTTCAACGCCCAACCATCTCAATCGAGAAATACAAATTCGTTCGACACGAGCAGGGCCTGAGCGAGTCGTTCCAGCGGCGAAAGTTTTTCGTCCTTAGCACCTGCACCGCTGGCTTCTAAAAACGCTCGTGCGAGATTCACTTCGTCTTCGGTGGCGGGCCGTCCGAAACAGATTGCGTACAGACGTTGGATTTTTTCCGAAGAATCGGTCGCCGCCGTGATTTCCGGACGGGCGGCGAGTCCTTTTGCTTGATCGAGAGCGAACGGACTGTTCATCAAGAACAATGCCTGTTGCGGAACGGTCGTCACAAACCGCTGTGGATTGTGGGCGTCGGGTCCGGCGAAATCGAAGGTGCGGAACAGGCCGGGCAAATTCTGGCGGTCGATATGTCCGTAAATCGTGCGGCGATTGCTGTAGGGAACGGCCGCGATCTCGACCGACTTGCCGCCGACCGCGCGATCCAATTTGTTCGAGGCAAACAGCAGTCCATCCCGGAGCGATTCAAGATCAAGCCGCCGCCGATTGACATGCGACAACAGCCGATTTTCGGGATCGAGCTTGAGTGCCAACTGGGTCGCCGGATCATTCACATCGCGGATGGAAGATTGCCGATAGGTCCGTGAGAGGACGATTTCGCGCAGCAACTTCTTTGTGGACCAACCTTGCTCAATGAAGCGATGCGCCAAATCGTCGAGCATTTCTGGATGGCTCGGCGGTTCCGTCCGCAAACCAAAATCACTCGGCGTGCGGATAAGTCCATTTCCAAACAGATGGAGCCAGACGCGGTTGACCCACACGCGGGAAGTGAGGGGGTTGTTGCGACTCGCGATTTCGTGAGCGAACTCGAGGCGGCCGCTCCCTTTTTGAAACGGCTGACGTTTGGCCGAAGAGAGGACTGCGAAAAACTGTCGCGGGACTTCCGGCCCTTGATTGGCGGCGTTGCCCCGGAGGAAGACTCGCGGATTTCCCTGCACCGGTCCTTCTTCCAGGACGTAGGCTTGTTGCGGAGCGTCGGGGCCAGCTTGCCAGTCGGACGTTTTCTGTCGCAGTTTGCGGAGTTCATCCTTGACCGGCTTGGAGAGAAATTTTTCTCCCTCGGCGGCGGCGATTTTGGTCGGCGTTCCCTCGACGTGAAAGACGTTCCAAATTTCTTGCCAGTCGGCCGAGAGTTTTGGATTCGCGGTGACGTCTTTCTGTTCATTCGCCTGTTGCACTTTGGTCCATTCGCTATCGGCGGCGACGAAGAGTGCAGCATAACGGTCGGCCACCTCGCGCAGAGTTTTCGGCGGGTCGCCCTGAAAAGCGGCGACCACCTGCGGATTAAGCGGTGGCGTCCATTTGTCATTCGCGACAACACGCGCAGCAATCTCCGTACCCTGCGTGGCGAAATCATCGGTCTTCAGTTTGGCAAACTCGTGCCACGGGGCAAAAATAGCGGGACGATCCTTCTTGCTTTGCTCCAGATATTTTTTCCAACGGGAAACAACGGCCGGGCGCAGGTCCGTTTCACTCTTGCCCGGCTCGAACTGGTCCCCTTTCGGGTCGGTCGTCGTGTGGGCGGCGAGCAGATAAGGGGCGGTATTCGTGCGCAGATTTTGTTTCAACTCGCTCAGCTTGGTCGCCAGGAATTCCTCGACCTTTTGCTCACGAACTCGCAACTCGGCCGTGTACTTCTCCGACTGCGGCTCAAGCGGAACTTGTTTCTCGACCGACGGCGAGAACACGCCATACGTCGAGTAATAGTCCTTCATCGGGATCGGGTCGAACTTGTGATCGTGACAACGGGCACAACCGGTCGTCAGTCCGAGCAGCCCGCGACTGATGACGTCGATGCGATCATCGAGGATGTCCGGTTTGTTGTTGAGGAACCGCCGACCGAGAGTGAGAAAGCCGAGTGCAGCCAGATCGTGCTGTCCCTGAATGTTTTTGTCGGTGTCGTGCGGCAGTAGATCGGCCGCTAGTTGCTTGACGACAAATTGATCGTAAGGGAGATCGTCGTTCAACGACTTCACGACCCAATCGCGATAGACATAGGCGTAAGGATACTTGCGATCTTCTTGAAAAACATAACCCTTCGTGTCAGCATAACGAGCAAGATCGAGCCAATAGCGTGCCCAGCGTTCTCCAAAATGGGGCGACGCGAGCAAGCGGTCCACTGTTCGTGTGAATGCTTCGGCCGATTCGTCATGCACAAACGCTTCGACCTCTTCTGCGGTTGGCGGGAGACCAATCAAGTCGAACGACACGCGACGCAGCCAGGTGCGGCGGTCGGCGTCGGGGGCAGGCGTCAGTTGCTTTTCTTCCAGCTTGGCCAGGATGAAGCGGTCGAGCGGAGTGCTGGGCCAAGTTTCATTCTTGACCAGCGGCGGCGTTTTTGCGGTGACGGGTTGAAACGCCCAATGCGTTTTCGCAGCCGCCTCGGGCGAAAGTGGGTCGGGCGATTTCCCCGTTTTTTCGACCGGCCAGGGAACGCCCAACTCGACCCATTTCGTGAGGGCGGCAATCGCCACGTCGGGCAGCTTTTGCTTTTCCGGCATCTTCAATTCGCCACTGTGGCGAATCGCTTTGATCAGTTTGCTTTCGTCGGGCTTGCCAGGGACCACGACCGGTCCTTCGTCGGTTCCTTTGAGAACAGCGGCGGCTGAGTCCAGCCGTAACGAGCCTTCTTGCTTTTTCGCACTATGACATTCGTAACAATGCTGGATGAGGCGTGGGCGAACTTCCTTCTCGAAAAACTCGATCGCCTCTGGTGAGTGTTCTTTCGTTGTGGGTGAGTTCGATTTATCCTCAGCGGAAAAGGCGACAGATTCGAGGTGCGCAGCGAGAATCATCGCGCCGATGAAAATCGACAGCGACGGAAACCGATACCTCCGAGTGTTCGGTGTAGGGCGAAGGACTCGCAGCATAGATAGATACTGACGGGCGAGGGGTGAGGTGGGAGGGATTGGGCTGGCATCAGGCGAGAATTGGCAGGAATCTCCATTATGACTTTGGAGAGGCCCAACTTGCAACCGGAAATTGAGCAAGAAACGGCGTTTTACAGGAGAATATGTGTGGGTAATGAATCTATGCGTCGATCCCTACGATCATCACGGGAATGTCGATGTTGGACACGCCACGACTTTCGAGGTCCCATACGAATTGCTCGAAGTACGAAACTCCGGAAGACATTTCGTCAGCAAAGGCTTTGACGGGCACAATCTCGACGCCGCATTCGATGTGGCCAAGATTTTTGAAAATGGTCATCTTAGCGCAGACGTTGTAAACCATGAACGCATATTTGCCGAATTGGACTTCAACGCCCAATTGGTCCTTGACGAAATCCATTTCGCGGAACGCACCGCGACGCAGTTCGCGATTGGCATAGTCAGGCACGTAGTATTTTGTCGGATAGTCACAGCCGACTCGCACAGACGCCCAACTTTGTTTGAAGAACTCTTCCTTAAACGCGGCGTTGATGCGCTTTGGGCTGTACAGCATTTGCCCCGGCATTGTCTTTTCTTTGCTCTTCTTCGTCTTTAACTTGGACGAATTAACCGCTTTGATGTTCGCACGAATTTCATCAAGAAGGCGAGGAAACCGCTTCGATACCTGACGCTCGCCGTCGTTAAACGAGTAGATTCCAGCAACGATCATGGGGCCTCATCTTTCGTTTGCCATTCAGCAGGAATTTGACTAACTTTCTCACGCCCTGTCGGTTGAAAAACGGGTTTGCCCAACGGCCGATAGGGGAGAGTGCCCGTGCAGAAGTCGGCGATCCTTTGCTTGGCTATATTCACATATTCGGCGTCTTTTTCACAACCGAACCCACGGCGGTCATGTCGCAAGGCAGCGAGAATGGCTGAACCGACTCCAGAAAAAGGGTCGAGAACCCAGTCGCCCTTGTTGGTTAGTGCCAAAACGCAGCGTTCGACCAACTCGATTGGAAATTGGCAAGGATGAATGGTTTTTTCAGGATGGTTCGCCTTTACGTTGGGAATGTCCCACAACGCGGTCTCCCAGTCTTGCAATACAATCCGCCAAATGTCGGACGGGTTTTTCCCTAATGGATTTCCAGAGGGCTGACCATATTTTTCGCCTTTGAAATGACGCTTTCCTGGATACTTCGACGGGACACGAATTGGATCGAGGTTAAACGTGTATTCGTCGCCCTTGGTGAACCACAGCAAAACTTCGTACCGACCCGAAAGACGCTTAGTTGCGTGCAGGCCATGAGCAAAGTGCCAGACGATGCGATTGCGTAACTTAAGTCCCAGTTTCTTGAAAAAGGGGTAGAAAAAGATGTCGAGAGGAAACACTTCCGACTTCTCGACAAAATTTCCGACCTGCCAACATAGAGAACCGTTCGGGGAGAGAACGCGAACGAGTTCGTTGACAATTGGTCGAAGTGCGTTCAAGTAGTCATCAAGGTCCGTCGCTTTTTCATACACTTTGCCGATATTGTAAGGCGGGGACGTGATGATTAGTTTCGCAACACCATCCGGAAGACCCCGTAACGTATTGAGACAGTCGCCCGGTGCGACCACCGCTTCGGCCTCGGGATGAAACGACTCAGCGACGGCAAAGGGAAGTAGCGTCGATTGTCGATAGTTGTTTTCAGCGATTGCCATTTTCTTCCTCAGAGTCCATTCGCAACTGGAAAACACGCACGGCACACTTTGCTACTGTACGCATGGCGACTACGCCCTAAGAATAGCAAAATTCGCTCGAGACGCCAAGGACCACACCTGTCGCAAATTGCGTTTTGCACCGCAGGCGGCTTAACGTATATATCCACGGACCTGCCCTGCTCCCCCTGTCGTCAAATCTCGTGCATTTCTCTTGCCACCCGCATGCCCCCCCTTTGAGAACCAGATTTTTCCTCCCGATACCGTTTCCTGAAAGGTGCCCGCAACGGTAGAATGTGGGCGAATTCAATCGCCTAAAGTGTCGAACGAGTCGCAGCGACTTTGCAGCACCTCATTGACAAAATAAATCCGTTGCGCCGTTCCCAAACTTTTTCAATTCCAAACTTTTACCACCGCTTACTACGTCGGAGAATCGTCATGTTCAAAAAAATCTTGCTGCTATTGTTGTTGGTCATCGTCGGGTTCGTTATCTATGTGGCGATGTTGCCGTCGGACTTTCGCATTGAACGGTCGGCCAGCATCGCCGCGCCCGCCGCTGACGTGTTCGCCCAGGTCAACGATTTTCACAAGTGGGAAGCGTGGTCGCCCTGGGCCAAGCTCGATCCGAAGGCCACAAACTCGTTCGATGGCCCCGCGTCGGGCGTCGGTGCGATTTTCAAATGGGCCGGAAACAGTGACGTCGGCGAAGGGAGCATGGAAATCAAAGAGAGCCAACCGAACGATCTGATTCGCATCAAGCTCGATTTCGTCAAGCCAATGGAAGCGACGAACACCACCGATTTCGCCTTCAAGCCGGAAGGGGAAAAGACCGTCGTCACTTGGACCATGACGGGCAAGAACAATTTCATCGGTCGAGCGATGTGCGTCTTTATGAACATGGACAAAATGGTTGGCGGAAAATTTGACGAAGGCTTGGCGAGCATCAAAACGATTGTCGAACCGAAGAAGTAATCGTCATTCGAATGCCGATCAACCTGAAATTGAAACGAACGCGAATCACCAGTAATCGTATCGACGATTGATTCGCTGCTCTGCTGGGCAAACGCCACCTACGCCGGAGTGTTATTTGCGAGGAAATCGTCAAACTGATTGACAACGTTCATTGGCGGGGTCTAGGATTACCAAAGGCCGATCTCTCCGGAGGATGGAAACGCCGGATTCACGCCACATGGAAAGTCGTTCGGTTTCTTGAAAGGAAACGCTCATGACGCGACTCTCAAACGTGTTCTTCTTTGCCGTGCTCGGCGCGGTCGGTGTTTCTACCGCTTCGGCGGCGTCGCTCTATGTTACGGTGCAATCGCCCGCCAAGGTTGTCGCTGTTGATGAAGCGACGGGAACAGTGACCGATGTAATCACGTCGGGACTGCTGAACCCTCGCGGCATTGCCTTCAATCCTTTGAACGGCGATTTTTTTGTGGCTGACGCTCCGTCGTCGCCGAACAACTACGCTGCCTTTGATACGCTGACGATCAAGCACTATTCGCCCGGCGGTTCGTTCATTGGTTCCTTCAACGCCGGACCAGATGGCCCTTTTGGTGGCGGCTTGGCATTTAGCTCGAGTGGAAATTTATACGTTGCCGCCGCAACCGCTGACGGTTTTGGATTCTTGGCGAATGGTCAGGTTCGCGAGTATTCGACCGCCGGAGTTCCTTTGGCCCAGAGTTCGGGAGGGGCGAGCATTCCCATTGGATTGGGCATCAATAATGCGTCGGGCGACGTCTTTGCGTCCGATGGTGGCGGTGCTGTTTGGAAATATAGTGCGGCCCTGACCTCGCCAACACTATTCGCAAACACGGGAGTCAGTGAGTACGGTGTGGCCGTCGCGGGAAATGGCAATGTTTATGTTGGCCAATCCTTATTCAACAAAACGCTCGCGTATGACTCATTGGGAAATTCACTGTACCAACAATTTGGCGCAGGGGGACAGGCCGATGTCTTGGCAAGCGATGGATTCCTCTACGCCTTAACCCCTCCGAATATTTTTCGGTTGAACGTTTCCGACGGGACACTGGCTAGTTTTTCCGCGATCAATACCTCGTCGCTGCCGGCTGCCCAATGGATGGCCGAACAGGTTGTCCCGACCCCCGAACCGGCTTCGTGGATTCTGGGCGTCGTTGGTTTCGGCGGATTGATGCTACTGCGTCGAAAAATGCGCAGACCGATTGAAGCCTGATTTTGATTGCCGACGAAATGGGTAATCGCGAAGGGGGCGGGAGTCGGTTTCGCGGTGGAGACGTTCGATAATAGAAAAGTTTTGCCGCGAAACTGACTCTCGAACTCTTTTCGTAAGCCTTCACAGTTGTGTGTAAACGGCATCTCTCAGGTTCCAGGCACGATTGGCAGCCGTCATCGGCCATGCTTCTCGGGGTTTTTCGCGACTGTTCCCTAGGCCCTGGCGGGGTTATCATAGGGAGTGGTACTGTGGCCGTTGGCCATATCGCAATTCGCCTCCGGCGCGATAATAATTTTCGCACTTTGCAAACCTGCTCCCAATGACAAACCTCTCGCTGCTGTTCGCCCTTGAACCCAAAGACATTCCTATCGGCTTGATTGTCGGTGCGACGCTGGGCGGGTTAATCTTGCTCGCCCTCGCCATCGTCGCGTTGACCTATGGCAAGCTGTGGTTTCAAGCCTATATGTCCAACGCCCGCGTTAGCCTCCTTAGCTTGGTCGGCATGAGCCTGCGGCAAGTCAACGCCCGCGTGATTGTGCAATCGAAGATCATGGCGATCCAGGCGGGCATCGGTGCCGATCCTCACACGGGCATCACGACCCGCCGGCTCGAAGCTCATTACCTTGCGGGCGGAAACGTCCCCGACGTGGTGACCGCGCTGATTGCCGCCCATCGCGCTGATATTGATCTCGATTTTGATCGAGCGGCGGCAATCGATCTCGCCGGTCGGGATGTACTCGACGCTGTTCGCACGAGTGTTTATCCGAAAGTAATCGACTGCCCCGACCCCCGCAGTTCCAAGCGAGTCACGCTCAGTGCGATTGCCAAGAACGGGATCGAGTTAAAAATTCGCGCTCGGGTAACGGTGCGTACCAATCTTTCGCAGTTGATTGGCGGAGCGACGGAAGAGACGATCATCGCTCGAATTGGCGAAGGGATCATCACGGCGGTTGGCTCGTCGGAAACCCATTGGGAAGTGTTGGAAGAGCCGTACAAAATCTCGAAGGCCGTGCTGAACCGAGGACTCGACGCCCATACCGCTTTTGCGATTGTCTCAATTGACATCGCACAGGTCGAGCCGGGCGAAAACATTGGTGCCCGTTTGCAAGCCGACCAGGCCGAGGCCGACACGCGCGTCGCCCGAGCCAAGGCCGAAGAACGCCGGGCGTTCGCGATTGCCCAAGAGCAAGAGATGAAAGCGAAGGTCGCCGAAAACCGGGCGACGTTGATTACTGCGGAGGCGCAAGTCCCTCTCGCGATCGCGCAGGCATTTCGCAAAGGCAACCTCAAGGGGTTGAATACTTCGGAGCAATAGTCGCCGAAATATAAGTCCTTGTCGTCTTTCGCTCCGAGGCTGCGAATTTATTGGAAGGTTTGTCATTCGGAAGTTGTAGGGTCCGCTGTGCGGACCGGGAGTTCGCGAATCACACTGGTAATTCGCGGGAAAAAAGGGATCGCAAACAAATGGTCCGCACAGCGGACCCTACTGATCGGTCGCAATCCAATAAATTCACGGCCTCTCTGCGAAAGGACGTCCTTTCGCGGCGCGAAAGACGACAATGGCGACAGTTGATTGATGCGCCGATTCTTATTGCGTGGCGGTTCGAAACAGGAGCGTCGAGACTTATCCGGATATGCTGAATCGTCGGACTCACCCGGCGTAAAATGGGCTGCCACACGGTCCTTGTCACGTTATAATGGACAGGTCGAACATCGAATCCATTCTGCGTTCGATGGTTTTATAATGCGTGAGAGTTTGCCGAGGCCGTAGGTCAGGCGGGTGGCCAGACAGTGGTTCGACAACGGACATATCGACGAAAAATTTGCCAACGAACCGATTCCAATAAACAACTGTCAGGCCGCAGGCCTGACCTACGAATACGACGTGTATTCCGTGAGGCATCCTGTCCGTGAAGAGCAACGAACCGAAAAACCCGTTTTACGTGCTATTACTCCTCGCTGGGTCGGCGTTTGCGATCACGGCGTTTGCGTTTGGATTGGTTGCCGCGAGCGAAGTCGGTCCCGTCTCGCCCGATGCCTATTCTCAATCGCCCGAGGTTCAGCAGCGACAGGGCTTCAAACAGTTGCTCAATCGGTATGGCATGACCGCGATTGGGATCGAACTGGGCGTGCTGGCGGTTGGCACGGTCGGGGCGATCTGGCTCGACTCGCGACGACAGCGAATGGCCGATGCAGAAAAAAGAGACGAACAACAAATCGCTGAAAAAACGTGAACACCTCTGTCCAGGGAGAGTCCCATGAAAATCGTATCGCATGAACGCGTTCCAGCCGCTCCCGTCACGATGGAAGGGGCCACCGGCTGCACGGTTCGCTGGCTGATCGGAAAAACGGACGCCGCCCCAAATTTCGCCATGCGACAGTTTGAAGTCGCGCCGGGCGGTCACACGCCCAAGCATTTTCATCCCTACGAGCACGAAGTTTTCATTCTTGCCGGGGAAGGAGTTGTTTTCGAGGGGGACGTAGAACACCGCCTCACGACCGGCGATGTGATTTATGTTTCGCCGAATGATGTGCATCAGTTTCGCAACACAGGTACAACGCCGCTCAAGTTTTTGTGCCTCGTTCCGAATTCGTCGTATGACCTTCCGGTCACAATGGCCGCCGAGTGCGGAGAGCCAGCGTAACGCGACGCCGTTCAACTTCGCCCAGCCGATTTATTCTCCATGATTGTAACTCTTGACGGACCAGCCGGAGCGGGAAAGAGCACGGCGGCGCGAAGTCTCGCGCGGCGGCTCGGCTTTCGCTTTCTCGATACGGGAGCGATGTATCGGGCGGTCGCCCTCGCGGCCGTCCGGCGAAATTTTCCCTGGAATGATCCGGCCTCTCTCGCCGATCTGGCCGGGCGTTTGATGATTCAACTCAACGGAAATTCTGTTCTCTTAGACGGCGAAGACGTTTCTCAAGAAATTCGCACCGTCGCCATTACCACCGTCACCCATTACGCCGCCGACAATCCGGGTGTGCGAGAAAAACTGGTACGGATGCAAAGGGTGGCCGCCCGAGGCGACGACGTCGTGACCGAGGGTCGCGATCAAGGGACCGTCGTTTTTCCCGACGCCGAGTGTAAGATATTTCTCACCGCGAGTGCGGAAGAACGAGCGCGACGGCGGATGGCCGACTTGGCTGGTCGCGGAGAAATCCGCTCCTTTGAGGAAGTTCTCGAAATGCAAAACCTGCGTGATGATCGCGACGCGAACCGTTCGGTCGGCCCGCTCCGTCCCGCCGTCGATGCAGTCCATGTCTCGACCGACGGACTAACAACGCTGCAAGTGGTCGATCATTTGGAAGCGATTGCGCGATCAAGGATGGGATAATTTTCGACCCATTCCTTTCCAAACCATTGACGACGACTTCAGTCAAATCGAAGGCGTTCCGCTTCTGGCAGAATTCGCAAATTCATGGAAGTCGTTTCCGTTATCGATCCTTCGCTTTGTCCTACTCCACGAACGTCGTCGTGCCGTCGCGAACAGACCGCATTCGCTCCGCCAGAACGTCACCATGCCACTCGGACGAAGTCAGTTCGGCCGGGTGACAAGATAGATCATTCCAAAGCTGCTCCATTAGTGCCAGTTTCTCCGAGATGGAGAGTTGATCGATCACAATGGGCAAGCAGGTGTCCTTAACTCGGATTGTTGTCGCACCGTCGGCACGGGGCAATCGCGGGTGGCCGATCCCTAAAAGAGTTTGCCCAGATTGTCGCCCAATTGCTCTTGTCGGGATGAGAGAATCTCGACACAATGCCGCCGCTTCATTTCCAAATTCGCCAAGGACGGCGTTCCGCGCAGGGTCGCGCGGGTTCGTTCCACGGAGGGAATTCCATGCTTGCGTTGCAATTGGCCGCGATTATGCTCAGCGTTTCCGCCCCCGGCGAGACAACGCTGCTCGACTTTGGTGCGGATTGGTGCGGCCCCTGTCGCACGATGGTTCCCGTCATCCAACAACTGGAAACAGCCGGTTATCCGGTGCGTCGGGTGAACATCGACCAAGAACGCGATCTGGCCAAGCAATTCAAGGTTCATGGTGTCCCCTGTTTTGTTCTCATTGTGAATGGTCGTGAAGTGGATCGCGTGACCGGCCTCACCGATGTAAAAGAATTGCAAGCGATGTTTCGCAAGGCGGGCTTTCAACCGGGCGATGATCCTATTGCCAAAAATAGTCCCTCACGTGGAGCAATGGCCAGCCCCGCCAATTTTACAAAAAACATCAACGGTCCGCCGATTGAGTTGGGCAGCAACGTCATGAATGATCGCGTGGCGGCCGTTCCCGCGATTCGCACCAGTACGCCGAATTTCGCCGATGAAAAACCACGGCTTTCAAAAAACTCCGCCGCGATTCAGCCCGAGCGAAATCCGGTCGTTACCATTCCAGCCGTGGCGAACAATTCTCCGAATGCTTCGGGAAACAAAACTATCAAGAATGGGTCGTCCACTTCGCCCAGCCAATTTCCTAAAACCCTGCTCGCCAGCGTGCGCCTCAAAATTGAAGACCCGAATGGAAGTTCATTTGGCTCTGGCACCATCGTCGACGTGGGTGACGGCGAAGCTCTGATCCTGACCTGTGCCCACGTCTTTCGCGACTCTGAAGGCCAGGGCCGGATTTCCGTAGACATCTTTGGGCCAAAACAGTTGAGCAACATTCCGGGAAAACTCGTTCACTATGATCTCAAGTCAGACGTGGGTCTCGTGAGCATTCGCACGAACGAACCCGTGACGGTTGCGAAAATCGCACCGCCCGGTTATCAAGTTCGCAAAGGCGATCCGGTCTTTACGGTCGGCTGCAATCATGGTGGTGATCCAACGGTGCGGGAGAGTCAGGTCAACTCGCTCGACAAGTTTCTTGGCCCGCCGAACATTCAAGTTGCCGGTCAACCGGTGCAAGGCCGCAGCGGAGGCGGACTGTTTACCAAAGATGGTCTCGTGATTGGCGTCTGCAATGCGGCCGACCCTTCCGATGATGAGGGTTTATTCGCAGCGGTGACGTCGATTCATGCGGAACTGGACCGAACGAACTTGGCGTTCATTTATCGCCAGCCGAACAAGTCGATTTCGCCCGCCGCGTTTGCGTCGGGTGCCCCGCCGGAAATGGCGTCGCGGATGCCGAGTGGCGTTCCGAACACGCCGTCAGCCAGTTCAACCTTGCCCGTCAATGACCGAGCGGTGGGTCAAGCGATTTGCATTATTCGCCCTAGCGAAGACCCCAAAGGAAAGAGCGAAGTAATCGTTCTGGACCGAGTGTCGCCCGCCTTCTGGCAACAGTTGGAAACAGAACGGACCGCTCAGGCCTCTCGACAAGGTGAACGGCGGTAGGTAACTTTGAGGGGCTGGGATTTGACGCCAAAAACTTACTTGTCGATTCAAGTTCATTGCGGCCTATGTTTGTGACTTTTCCGCTTTGGTTGCGCGGCGCGACTAAGGACCGGCGCACAAATGACCGTCCCATTGTCGTCCTTCAATACGGCAAAAAAACGTCCTTTCGCGGAGCGAAAGACGACAATAATTCACGTGCCGAATCCTTAGCGTTGTTCCAACCACGTTTACGAAATGAACCTGTATTGCATCCGTCACGGCGAGAGTGTCTACAACGCAGACGGTCGCATTCAGGGACAGGAAGATATTCCGCTCTCGCCATTGGGCCTGCGACAAAGTGCCGCCTTGGCCGGACCGTTCGAGTCCCTGCCGATTCAGGCCATCTATTGCAGCCCGCTTCAACGCGCGCTACAAACAGCGCAGCCCTTGGCCGATCTCCTGCGACTCAAGATCATTTCCGACGACCGGCTGATGGAAATTCACGCGGGCGTCTTTCAAGGCCTCACTTGGCCCGTGATCGAAGTCCGCTATCCAAGCGAAAGTTCGCGATGGAAGTCGCACGAACTCGACTTCGTCATTCCCGGCGGTGAATCACGCTCCGAATTGCAAGCCCGGGGCATGGCCGTACTCAACGAAATTCGTGCCGCAGGTCACGAACAGGTCGTCGTCGTTTCGCACGGTGGGCTGTTGTCGGCGGCCCTCAAAGGATTGTTACAGATACCCGAACAACTCAATCCGTTCCGCTTCTACAATGCGGCGATCAATCAGTTCGAGTGGGAAGATCAACTTAAGATCGTCGCCATCAACCGGGTCGAACATCTGCGGGCGATCAATGCTGATCGGGCCACTCGCACCGGCGATTTGTAATTGAGTCTTGGCGTTTTCAATTGGTCGCAGCGTTATTTCTTCTCGCCCTCTTTCGGCGTTTCAACTTTCTTTGGTTCGACTTTCGTCCCCCAGATTTTCACGTCGTCCCAGTTGCCCAGGTCGTCGAAGGTGCCGATGCCGACCTGGCCCCAGGCAAACTCGGTGTTCTTGGCCGTCTGACACGGCTCTTTCATATCGTCGAAATAGACTTCGATCGTGCCGCCGCTCACTTTGCGAACGAGTTTCAAATGATGCCAATCGTCGGTCCAGGGAGTTCCCGTCGAGGTCTTGGTCGAGATTTTGATTCGGTCGGCGTTGTTCACGATGAAAATTTGGTTCGCGTGGTCATCGG
>JAYUFG010000066.1:0-7153 GCA_043738845.1 Planctomycetaceae bacterium | reverse complement strand
ACAGTTCGCGCAGCGTGTATTGAAAGCGAGGTGTGGCCATGATGATTTTGCCAACGGCCCTTATTCCTTTCCCTTCTCCGGCGTCTCGACCGTGACCGCCATTACGACGGGTGCCGAAGTGTCCGGACCTTTGACGAACTCGATGTCCTTAATCAACTCGGTTCGTTTCGGGTCGATGGTCAAGTAGCGGATTTGTTGTCCCCGCAGGGCGAAGGCGAACTTTGAACCGGGGACGTCGATCCGACGGATATAATCGGCGAAGTGTTCGCCATTTTTCAGCGGATGATCTTCCGTCTTGCCGTCGGCATAGTGCAAGCGGACGATCATCGAGACGGTTCCCCTGGCCTCCGGCGATTGGGCACCCCAACCGCTCACACCGCTGAGCAGGTGGATCGACTTGACCGGCGTGTTGCAGGCCAGCTTGACACTGTTCGGCATTTTCGGCGGGATCGTTCCCTTATCGCTATTCAACATCACGACGTTTTTCATCTTGCCCCCGTCGGGATCGACCAGCACGAATGGAACCTCGTTGAACATTTTTGGTTTCCAGTCGGGGAAGATCAACCGCTCGACCGACGAATCTTCGCTGTTGAACATCCCCTTCGTACTGACGACCGTCGCAATGCGATCCAGCGACAGCGGAACATATTTTCCCCGTTGGGTGACAAACTCCAACAGGTCGGTGATCTCTTGCGGCTTGATGATCTTTTCAAAGCCCTCGGGCATCAGCGATTTGTTCGACGCGATCAGTTGATCGACATCGTCGCGGTCGAGGACAATTTTCTTGGCTTCCGCATCAATCAACTCGACGGTCGTTTTCGTTTCTGAAGCGAGCAGGCCGTTGTAAACTTTTCCACCGAGCGTCGAAACGCGATAGATGCGAAAATTCCCCTCGACCGAACGGCTCGGATCGAAAATGTGGATCAAAAATTCCGCCTTCGGATGAACCGACATCCCCGTCAGGTCGGGTCCGATCCGCGTTCCCTCGCCCGTGTGAGTATGACACTTCATGCAATTTTTCTTGAAGACTTCTTTGCCCGCCACGGGATCGCCGATCTTTTCTGCCAGCGGTTTCAACTCGTCAATGACTTTTTGTCGGTCGGCGTTGGGCAGGTCGTTCCCCTTGGCGAGGATTTTCTTCGCCCGGGCTTGAACGGCCTTGTCGGGATTGAGAGCCAGTCCTTCACGCTGATCGAGACTCAACTCGCTCAATTGGATCGTCCCTTTTTCGGCCGCCTCGAGCAGGGCCATTGTCCATTGTGGTCGCGAGAGGAGCATTCGCAGGGCCGCCGCCCGATTGGCGGGCGAAAGATTGCCCGCGACGCTGAGCAACGCCTGGCCGATTTTGGGCGACTCGCTCTTGGCGACGGCGTCGAGAAAACCTTTGGCCATCGTCGGCGAAGTGCGGGGTGAAAAGAGTTCCAGAATTTGCGCAGCCGCTTGATCGTCGTTCTTTCGGAACTCGATCAATTGGTCGGCGGCGGCGATGCGGTCGTTCTCGGACGCTTTTTCATTTTGGAGCGTGGCCAAAAATCCGGTGGCGATCTCGGCACCGAACTTTTCGAGTTTCATACTTCCCCAACGGCTGGCCAGAGAGATCAAACGTCCCCGCGATTCAGGCGGCAATGTCTTGAGCAAACTGCCGAGTGCGCCGTCTTGCTCGTCCGTAAGTTGAACCTTGGTTCCCTTGGGCCAACCTTTTTCCAAGCCGCTCAGAAACACAGCGGCAATCGCTGGTTCCATCTTGGCCAAGTCGGCGACGACCGCGCCGACGGTGGCCGGATCGGCAGCTTTGCCCAAATGTCGGGCGACAATCGCAATCCGATCCAGTGCGGCAACGGAAAGTTTCCCTTTGGCTTCTGATCCGGCAAGAGCGTTACTCACGCCGATGGCGTGTTTTCCCGCCGCCGCTGTGCAAGCGTCAAGAATGTAAGCATCACTCGTGTTCGCTTCGGTGCCCAATGCACGCACAATTTCCGCACTTAAATCGTTCGAGTCGGGCATTTCCGAAAGTGCCAAGAACGTGGCCATCCGAACTTGGGCATCGGCGTCTTTACAAACCGTGCTTTTCTTGAGGAGCGATTCCAGACCTTGCGCGGTGCGTGGTAGAACCTGCACGGCTGCGCGGCGAACGCCCGGCGATTTGTGACTGAGCGATTTCACGGCTGCGGCCAAGGCGGCCTCGTTCTTGCCATCCATCTGTCCCAGCCCATGCAGTGCCCACAGAGCATGAATTACGCCCGTGTTCAGGCCAATCGAATCGACACTTGGGTCATCGACCATTTGCAACAACAGCGGAGCAATTTGCGGCTGATTCCGCTCGACGAGCAGGCGTTGCGCCTGCAATCGCCAGAACATGTTTTCATGCCGCATGATCGAGCAGAGATCGGCCAGGTCGGCGTTTTCGAGCATTGGCGGCTGCGACTTTTCCTTGCCGTCTTTGCCCGTATACACGAGCCGATAAATCCGCCCATGAGTTTTGTCGCGGAGTGGAATTTCATAAGCACCCCCTTTGCCCGTCTTAAAACCCTGTGGCGTCGGGTTGTGTTGCACGATGTAATTGTACCAATCGATCATCCAGACATTTCCGTCGGGACCAACTTCGCCCATGATGGGAGCGGACCATTCATCGTCGCTGGCCGCCAAGTTCCAACTCATTTTCGAGCGGAAGTTCGCCCCGACCGGTTGAATTTCAAACGTCGAGAGCAAGTGACCCGTCGGCTCGGCAACAAACGCCGTGCGGTTCCAATAGTTCTTCGGATAATTGCGAGCGGTGTATAAAGCATGACCCGCCGCAGCAGTGAAGCGACCATGATGATCGACTTGGCGAATTTTATCGGTGACGGGTTCAAAGTTCGGCGTCCCGGAAATTCCACCCAGCACGGTCGAGGACCAACCGCGAACCGCTTCGTAATAACGATTTGGGATCGGCATGTATTCGCTCGGATTTCCATTCGCCGTCGAGCCGAACAGAATTCCTTCTTCGCTAAAACCGACGCCCCACGAATTATTGTTCGTGTTGCGGAGGAGTTCCATTTTCGACCCATCGGGCCGAAAGCGATAAAAGCCTTGCTTAAAGCTGTGATGCTCGCCGCCGACGTCGCCATTGAAACCAGAATAACCGACCATGCCATAAATCCAATTGTCGAGACCATATCGCAGATTGCTCGGCCCGGCGTGCGTGTCGCCCGTTCCCCAACCAGAGAACAACACTTTGCGGATGTCGGCGTGATCGTCGTTCTTGCTGCTCTTGAGGAACAGCGTCTGCGGGGCTTGATGCACAATCACGCCGCCGTTGGCAAAGATCAAACTCGTCGGAATGCTGAGGTTTTCGGCGAAGACGGTGATTTTGTCCGCCTTGCCCGTCCCGGTTGTGTCTTCGCAGATAATGATTTTGTCGCGGCCTTGTCCCTCGGGCTTCAACTCGTTGGGATAGTCAATCGTGATTGCTACCCACAAGCGGCCCCGCTCGTCCCAGTTCATCGCGATGGGTTTGCCGGGTAGGTCAGGTTCCGAAACGAACAGCCGGGCTTCAAATCCGACCGGCGTTACGTAATGTTTTTGCGATTCGGCCGGGTCGAGCGGCTTTTGCATTTTATTCAGCGGCCCATCTTGGTCGCCCCATTTGCGATTCGGCGGATAAAATGGAACCGTCGCTTCGGCGAATTCAAACGGCTTCACATCTTTTCTTTTCGCCGTCATCGTCGGCTTTTCGGGTGGGGCCGATGCGGAAGAACTCTCACTCCCGTTCGTGTCGTTCGCTTTTACATCGACAAAGGCACCCGCCAAGGTCGGATCTTGACCACAGGCCCAGCGTACTCCTCGTTCAACCAAGTTTTGAAAGCCAGCGTTGCTCCAGGTCCGTTGATCATGTCCCCAGGCGGTGTAGAAAACGCGGCCTTTGCCCTGCGTTCTGACCCAGGTCCACGGCTCGCGAGCTTCCTTCTCGGTCCGATATTCGAGAACCGTGCGGTCTTTCTCGTTGTGCTTCGTGTGGACGTAGGTTTCGTCCCAACTTTCAAACCCGCCGTAGTCTTTCAAGATCGGGTGATCGTTCTTTTCTTGCTGCACGCGAAATGTTCCAGTTTGATGTTTCTGAAATTGTGCCCCGACCAGGTCGATGTACTTTTGCGAATTCAAAAAACAGTACGATGCACAATGGAGCGGGATGAAACCCTTGCCCGACTCGACGTACTCAACTAAAGCTTTTTCCTGATCGGGCTCGATCTTGGTCGAGTTGGCATAGATCATTAGCCCGTCGTACTTGCTGAGGGTTGTCGGGTTGAGATCGGTCGCCTGCTCGGAATAGGTCAGCGTGATTCCTCGCTTTTCCAGAACAGGCTGCAATTGATTGAACCGATCATTCGGTTTGTGGTGTCCCCCGTCACCCAGAAACAGGATATTCAACTTGGCGGGCGGCTCAGCGGCAAAGGCGGTCGCGAGCGAAAGTGGCAATAGCGACACCGTCGCGACGAGCGTTGCGGCAAGAGTAACAATCTGGGTTCGGCAAACGTGAGGAGTGGATCGGTGAAGAAATGACATTGGAGAGTTGCTCGATTGAGGTGGGATAGTTCGAGATTGATTGGAAACAAACTGATTTTCGGCAAACACCCATTTTCGCTGGTTTTGTAGAAAACTGCAAGTGACCCACCTCAGCAAATTCGGACTCTCGTGGTACGAATTTTGGCTCCACCGAGAAAAGCCTCGGGTTCACGCGGCTCCCGGCTGGCTTATCTCCCAGTTCTGGCTGTTCTCTCGCCGGAGAAAGAGGGAGAAAGTTTGCACTGCGGCCGCGCGTTCAATTGCAATAGGATGAGTCGATGCAAACGACCACCGTGCATTGGAGTGGATCACAGGGATTCTCAGTGTTTCACACTGGGAAAATACTAACCCGAAACGCAAGTGAGCGGGATACGCATTCTCGGCGCGAGGAAACTGATCGTTTGACCGCCGATAATGATGCGACAGAGGCAACGACAAAACGCCACCGCTTCTCATGCGGAGACAATCCGCAGATGGGTGTTGTTTTTCTGCGAAGCAATCCGCATTCGCGAGGGGCGATTCTCGGCGCATTTTTCTGCGTCGTAAACTTTTTTCAACAAAAGACTTGCGACGACGAAAATATCCCCCCTGGTCATTGAAAATCGAGTGAAAATCGGGTACCTTTAGGAACCTGAAAAAAGTCGATTTCGCGACCTGTTTTTCGCACCATCTTAACGTGCAGCGGGGAACCAGTTTTATCCCCGATTGTGGCCCGTCCGATTGTTGAAAAGGATTGACGCTTGAGTACCGATTCCGACCTCCCTGAAGAGCCAACTGGCCCCGACGAAGTTCCCGCCGCTTATGCCAATGGCCAAGGCAAAATCGTCGATCTGGCGATTGAAAGCGAACTCAAAGACAGTTACCTCACTTACGCGATGAGCGTGATCGTGAGCCGCGCCTTGCCCGATGCGCGCGATGGTCTCAAGCCGTCGCAGCGGCGGATTCTCGTCGCAATGAACGACCTGAACCTCACGCCGGGGGCGGGCCGCGTCAAATGTGCGAAAATCTCCGGCGACACCAGCGGTAATTATCACCCGCACGGCGAAAGCGTGATCTATCCGACGCTGGTCCGCATGGCCCAAGAGTGGAACATGCGTCACGTCCTGATCGACAAGCAGGGAAACTTCGGCTCGGTGGCCGGACTTCCCCCTGCGGCCATGCGATATACGGAAGCACGCATGTCGCCCATCGCGGCGATGATGCTCGACGATCTCGAACTTGATACGGTCGATTATGTCCCGACCTACGACGAACGGAACGACGAGCCGACGGTTCTTCCGTCGAAGTTCCCGAACTTGCTCGTCAACGGTGCGCAAGGGATCGCGGTCGGCATGGCGACGAGCATTCCGCCGCACAATCTCGTTGAGATTTGCGACTGTATTATTAAGGTCATCGACGAGCCGGAAGTCTCCATCGACGAACTGATGGAAATTTGCCCTGGCCCCGATTTTCCCACGGGCGGAATTATCTGCGGCCGTAGCGGCGTCCGGCGCGGTTATCACACCGGCCGCAGTACGATCACGCTCCGCGCTCGCGCGACAATTGAAGAACATGGCAAAGGGCGTCATCGCATTGTTGTCAACGAAATTCCGTATCAGGCGTCGCGGGATTCCATCGAATTGCGAATTGCCGAGTTGATTAACGAAGACAAGATCAAAGGAATTTCCGCCGCTCGGAACGAAAGCGATCTGAAAGAGCCGGTCCGCTTGGTCTATGAGTTAAAGCGGGACGCCGATCCCGACATCGTGCTGAATCAGCTTTACCAATTTTCGCCGCTGCAAGATTCGTTCTCGATTATTTTCCTGGCCTTGGTCGATGGCAAGCCCCGCTTGATGCCGTTCAAGGTCATGCTCGAGGAGTACATTCGCCACCGGCTAAATGTCATCCGTCGCCGCACGCAGTTTTTATTGAACAAAGCGCGTCAGCGGAAGCACACGGTCGAAGGGCTGTTGCTCGCCCACGCCAATATCGACGAAGTCATTCGCGTGATTCGGACCTCTGACACGCAGGCCGAAGCGAAAACCCGGCTGATGCAGATCGAATGTCCCGGTGCGCTTATGCGGCGTGCGCTGGGTGATTCAGGCTTCGAGATTTTTCAGCGCGACCGGGGTGTCTCTGAATTTTACACGCTGACCGCCGTTCAGGCCGACGCGATTTTGCGGATGACGCTCGGTCAGTTGGTCAACCTGGAACAAGAAAAGCTCGGCGGAGAGTTCCAAAAACTGCTCGACGAGATTATTGAATATCAGCGAATTCTCTCCGACGACCGTAACATCCTCAAGATCATTCGCGATGACCTGATTGAAATCAAACGCAAATATGGCGACGCCCGCCGGACCGAAATCAGCGGCGAGGAACTCGGCCACATCGACCTTGAAGACCTGATCACCGAAGAAATGATGGTTGTCACCATCACCAACAACGGTTACATCAAGCGGACCGCCACTAGCGTCTATCGCGCACAACGTCGTGGCGGTAAGGGTCTGACCGGTGCCAAGACCGAAGAAGAAGATCCAATCCGCCACTTGTTCGTGGCCAGCACGCACGATTATCTCTTGTTCTTCACGACCAAGGGAAAAGTCTATTGGCAAAAAGTTTACGACCTGCCGCA
>JAYUFG010000065.1:0-7166 GCA_043738845.1 Planctomycetaceae bacterium | reverse complement strand
CAGGAATCGAACATGTTTTTAGGTTTCATCCTTTCGGTCATCGCAATTTTTCTCATTCTGCTAATCCTCATTCAACGCGGTCGTGGCGGTGGTCTGGCGGGTGCCTTCGGCGGGATGGGTGGCCAAAGTGCGTTCGGCACCAAAGCGGGCGACTTGTTCACCCGAATCACGATTGTTGTTGCTGCCGTTTGGATTGTTACGTGCATTTTTGCAATTAAAGTGCTGGGTCAAAAGGAGAAAGATATTCTTGGCGTTGAGAAAACGCCAGCAGCATCGTCCACAGAAAATCCTGCCACAGACAAAACCTCGACTGACAAAGCAAAGGACGGCAAAGGAACCGAAACAAAGGGGGACGCAACCAAACCCTCAACCGATAAACCGGCTGATGCTAAGCCCGCTGATACAAAACCGGCCGATAACAAGCCAGGCGAGGGCGCGAAATCGGACGCGACTCCTCCGTCCGGAACGTCGGGCAAAACGCCTGCCCCGACCGCTCCCGAAACAGCCTCTCCGGAAAAAGCAGCACCTGAAAAATCTGATCCCCCGGCTGACTCAACCAAGTAACGGAGTTCGCGACCTTGCTCTTGAGTATGACCGGTTACGGAGAAGCCCATCGTCAGGCGGAAAACCTCGCCGTCGCTGTGGAAGTACGCACCATCAACAATCGTTATTTCAAGCTGTCATTGCGGGCGAGCGAAGGTTACGCCGCCCTCGAACCGCAAATTGAAAACGCCGTTCGCACACAGATCAAACGGGGAACCGTGCAGGTCAACATCCGCGTTGATCACAAACACACGGCCGACGATTATAGAATCAACCGTGATGTCCTCGATGGATATCGTCGCCAACTCTCTGCGATTGGTGATGGTTCGCACGGTGCCAAACCGGTGCCGCTCGAATCGCTCCTGTTGCTTCCCGGCGTGATCGAGGAACATCAGGGGGACGCGGCCCAAACCGAACAAAACTGGCCCCACATACAAGCCACGCTGGAAGACGCGCTCCGCAATCTGGCCTCGATGCGCACGACGGAAGGGGCCACGATGGGTCGCGACCTATTGATCAATAATCAGGTCATCGCGAAGGAATTGGAGAAAATCGCCGCCCGCGCTCCGCTCGTTGTTGACAGTTATCGGGGCCGACTTGAAGAACGACTGAAGACGGTTTTGGCCGATCATCAAATCGTGCTCAATCCGTCCGACCTGATTCGCGAATTGAGCATTTACGCCGAGCGGTCCGATATTTCGGAAGAGATCGTTCGCTTGCGTAGTCATCTCGACCAGTTCGCGAGCATCATGGCCCAGGACGATTCGGCGGGCCGCAAGCTCGAATTTCTCGCCCAAGAAATGCTCCGCGAGACAAACACTATTGGCTCCAAATCGACCGATGTAGAAATTGCCCGCAATGTGATTGAAATCAAGACCGCCATCGAGCGAGTCAAAGAAATGATTCAAAACGTGGAATGAGTTTGGCGGAACGTCCGAAGCAATGGTAGTGTCCGCTGTGCGGACCAGGAGTTCGTACAGCATTTCAGAATGCACCCGAAAAGGTTGAATACCACAAAACAATGGTCCGCACAGCGGACGCTACGGATTGTTGCCAATCCATTCATTAACTTGCATGTCCTTTTCCAATACAGGTCGAGTTGTTGTCATTTCCGGTCCATCCGGTGCGGGCAAGACTACGCTAATGAAGGAACTTTTTCAGCGGACCCATCGTCCCTTGGTAGCGAGTGTTTCGGCGACGACCCGTAAGCCCCGCCCGAATGAAATCAACGGCGAAGACTATCATTTTTTGACCCAGGCTGAATTTGACCTGCGCCGCAAAAACGGCGACTTCCTCGAATGTTTTGAGGTTTTTGGCCGGGGATATTGGTACGGAACGCTGTGGAATGAAGTTACCCCTAGCCTCGCCGCCGGGAAATGGGTAGTCTTAGAGATTGACGTTCAGGGAACCAAAGCGGTTTTAGGTCGCTATCCCGACGCGCTGACGATCTTCGTTGGCACGGAATCCCTGGCGGAACTTGAGCGGCGGCTCCGCGGTCGCGGAACGGAATCCGAAGAGGCCATCCAGCGGCGATTGGAAGTCGCCCGACGTGAAGTTAAGGCCGCCACGTTTTATCAGCATCATGTAGTGAATGATACTCTCGACCGAGCGGTCGGAGAGTTAGTGGATATTCTCGAACGAGGGTAAAAAATGATCGACGAATTGCGCGAAGAAGAAATTGTCAATAAGGTCGGTGGGCGTTTCAAATTGTCCACCCTCATTCAAAAGCGACTGGTCGCGATGAACGCGGGGAGTCGGCCGCTCGTGGACCTGGATACCGATAACAAGTTGCAAATTGTGATTCGCGAGATCATGGAAGACAAAATTTACCTTGATGCCTCACAAAAAGTCCGGATCACCGGTCAACAAGATGTCGGCGGCCCGGCCGAGTTGGATCTTTCGGATCTGTAAAATAGTCTGGAAATAACTTCCCTGGATTGACTTTTGTTGACTTCCAGTTTTTAAACGCTCCGCTGCGCGTCGCTGCTAACCGATTCCCGTGTTGTGACCGTTGTGCGTCGCTGCTAATCGATCTGCGAAGTTAATTCCGACCGTATCCTTAACCGCTTTCGGATTCTCCCATGAAAGGCCGCGAAGTTGTCATCGGTGTGACCGGCGGCATCGCAGCCTTTAAGACCGCCGCGCTCGTCAGCCAAATCGTCCAGTCGGGCACGAACGTGACCGTTGTGATGACGGAGGCGGCTGAAAAATTCATTGGTGCTACGACGTTTGCCGGATTGACCGGCCGACCGGTTGCCCGAAATCTCTTTGGTGATGCGACCTATCCGCTTGGTGCGCATATTGAACTGGCCCGACAGGCCGATCTGTTTTGCGTTGCTCCCGCCACGGCGAATTTTCTCGCCAAGGCGGCGACCGGCATGGCTGACGATCTGCTTTCGACGCTGTATCTGGCCTGCAAATGTCCGATCCTGCTGGCCCCGGCGATGAACGCGGAAATGTGGTCAAAGCCGAGCGTGCAACGCAATGTAACTCAACTTCGACAAGACGGCGTGTTGTTCGTCGAGCCGGAATCGGGCTGGCTCAGTTGTCGCGACGAAGGGACGGGTCGCATGGCTGCCCCGGAAACAATCTTGGCCGCGATCAGAAGCCTGTTGGAAAAGAAAACGATTGCGTGATCTTGGAAAAATGGCTCGCATTCTCATCACTTCCGGACCGACGCGACAATATCTTGATCCGGTTCGTTATTTGACGAATGCGTCGAGCGGTCGCATGGGACAAGCGTTGGCTGAATCTGCACTCGAAGCGGGCCACGAGGTGGTTATCGTTTCGGGTCCGGTGGAGGTCGTTTATCCATCGGCGGCCCAGGTGATCGAGGTCATTACGACCGACGAGATGTTAGCCGTCTCGGAAAAAGAATTCCCCGATTGTGATGGCCTTATTGGCGTCGCCGCACCGTGCGACTATCGACCGGTAAAGGTCGCCCCGCAAAAAATTTCAAAGACGGGCGAGCCGCTCGAACTGCATTTAGTCGAAACACCCGACATCGTTGCGACACTCAGCCGAAGAAAACGGCCCGATCAGTGGTGCGTCGGATTTGCGTTGGAAACGGAAGACCGCCGTTTTCGCGCGGTCACGAAACTGCAAAAGAAAAGTTGCGATCTGATGATCTCGAACGGTCCTGACGCGATGAGTTCGCTCGATAACTCGGTGGAAATCCTGGCGCATGACGGTTCACTCGTCGCGGCATTTTCGGGGTCGAAAGCCACCGTCGCTCGTGAGATTCTCGCCGTGATTGAAGCTCGCTTGATCCACCGGTAAACAGGTACTTCAACTCCCCTTTCTGCGGCACCGCCACAACCTTACCTCCCGCCGTTCGGGCCGCCCGCGTCTTCCATCCCTTCGATGTACTTTCGCAGGCGTTCGACTTCGTCGGTGATCGTGCGGAGCTTGAGCATATTTTCGACCCGCTTCACGAGTTCGATTTTATTGACGGGCTTGCTGAGAAAATCGTCGGTGCCCGCATCGACGGCCCGTTCGATGTCGCCCAGTTCATTGAGAGCGGTGACCATGAGGATCATAATGCTCTTGGTTGCCGGGTCGCTCTTGAGTTGTTTGCAAACTTCAAAGCCCGAAAGTTTTGGCATCATCACGTCGAGTAGGATCAGGTCGGGTTTGAACGTCGCGACTTTGTCGAGCGTGTCGCGGCCATCGACAGCGATCTCGAGCGTGCAATCGACTTCCGCCAAATAGGCTTCGAGCAATTCGACGTTGGGGCCATTGTCGTCGGCGAGCAAGATACGGCTTTTGTCAGTTTTGGGTGCCGCAACAGGAGACTCTTGGTGGGCGGTCACAACGGATTTGGGGGCTTTGGCCACAGGGCGTTCCTCTTATTTTCGGAAGTTTTTTTTTGGCAAGCTAAAAATTTGAGCCAGTGCAACGGAAGTCGGTCATTCGCGGATTCTCGCTCGATTATAGGATTGCTAGCGTCAGGTGAGAATGGGTTACCAGGAAGGTAGGAGCGGGCGGAAACCGGCGTATTTCCGGTTGATTGTGCGAAAAGCCCCGTTCTCCGCTATTTTCTCCAATTGCGCTAGCTTCATTTCGGTGGATTTCCTATCATTCCCGCCCGTCAGGTGTCCGGGACGGGCAATAGACGATGGAATGTATTGGAGTTTCCGACGTTAAGGAGAACGACGGTGAATAGTTTGAAGACCATGGTGGTGTTGGCGGTGTTGGGTGCCGTCGCGTACGGCGTCTATGTTTCGCTCCATGCGAAGAAGACGACGAGCGACCCACGGGCGGCGAACGTCGCGGCCGTCTCGACGCCGAAGGTCGAACTGCCAAATTTGAATGGCTCTCCGATGACCGCGCCCAAGGTGGCTGGTTCAGACGCTAGTCGCTTTTCCGCTCCGCCGACTCGACTGACGACGGAAACGGGTTCCGCTCCGCCCGACGCTTCCAACCCATTCAATAGTGCTGCTCGCGATGGAATTGCCGCGACACGCGAGGCACCGGCCAATGGTTCAACAACGAATCCAGCGATGAGTGGGACGAACAACCTGCCGAGTCCCTCAGCCCTGACCGGAATAGGAACTTCGACTAGCCGTCCAGCAGCGTTCAATAGTTCGGCGGCGGACATTTCGCGGGGTGCGAATCCGGCCAACCTGTCGGCGTTTCAAACCGTCTGGAAAGCGTCTCAAGAGCAACTTGCACAAAAGAAATTGGCCGAAGCTCATTTCACCCTCTCGATGTTGTACGACGATCCTTCACTCTCCTCGGCCGAGTCGCGACAGTTGCGCGACACGCTCGACCAACTGGCGGGCACGGTGATTTACTCGACGCAACACTTGCTCGAACCGGCCTACATCGTGCAGCCGGGCGACCGCCTAGCCAACATTGCCGACCGCTATGAAATTCCCGCCGAACTTTTGGCCAAGATCAACGGCATCGAAAATCCAAACAGTTTACAGCCGGGTGAATCGCTCAAGGTCATTCGTGGCCCCTTCAATGCGATCATCAATCAGGAACGCCGCGAGTTGACGTTGATGGTTGGCGGACGTTACGCCGGACGGTTTGAAATTGGGATCGGTCGGGATGTAGCACTGACCGAAGCGAACTATCAGGTCGTTGAAAAACGGCTGCGGCCGACCTATTACGGGCCGAATCGCCAGCAGATTGGCCCGAGCGACCCGTCGAACCCACTCGGCGAACGCTGGATCGGCTTGGGCGGAATGGCGGGCTTGCATGGCACGAACGATCCGCACAACATCGGCCGCAACGACCTGCGGGGTTGTATTAGCCTCAGCCCAAAGGACGTGGACGATGTGTATGATATTCTTTCCGACCGCTCGAAAGTAACGATCCGCAGATAGACGACGATCAACATTGTCGAATCTCGCCCTTGGGTTGCCAACTTATCCTGCACCGCACGGCCACTGGCAGATGACCCTTCTTCGCGGTACATTTTTGTTCAGACGGCGTAGGGCCGTTCCCTAAACGCGGCGAGACGCCGCGTCTACGAAGTGTGCCACTGGCTATGCCCAATCACATTAACACATCTCTGCTAGCATCGTATTGTACTGTTCAAAACATCGGGAAAATCGACTTTCGCGTTTTGAGTGTTCGATTTTCGCACATGCGTTTTCCCGGCGTTTTTTGATGCTAGCAGAGATGTGTTAAGATCAATGGGCTATGCCAGTGCCTTTCGACTCATTGATTGTGCAAGGCCCCAAGGAAACTCTCCCGTGTATCAAAAACAAACTCTGCTCGATTTGGTTCGTCAAAAAGCCCTGAAGTTTGGCGACTTCACGCTCGCTTCGGGCAAGAAAGCCAAATACTATCTCGATGGAAAACAGGTCACACTCGATTCCCACGGGGCAAAGCTCGTCGGCGAAGGATTGCTCGAATTGATCGGCGAAAAATTGCCGCAGGCCGTCGGCGGAATGTCCATCGGAGCCGATCCCATCGTCGGGGCCGTGATTACACTTGCCGGTGTGCTGGGTAAAGACCTGGCGGGCTTCATGGTTCGCAAGGAAGCCAAAGGACACGGCACGCAAAAATTCATCGAAGGGCCTGTGCAGCCGGGCGATGAAGTCGTCATCGTCGAGGACGTCGTCACGACGGGCGGGTCGTCCTTGCTTGCGATTGAGCGTTGCGAAGCGTTCGGTTTGAAGGTCGTAAAAGTGCTGGCGATCATCGACCGAATGGAAGGCGGGGCGGAAGCGTTTACGAAGGCCGGTTATCCGTTTGCGAGTTTGCTGACGATTCGCGATTTTGGAATTGAACCACCGGGATGAGGATAATGAGGAACGATGAATGGGGAGAGGATCAATCTCATTGACAAGTTCTCGGTCGCCGCGACAGCGGTGTAGGCTTCGTTTTCTGCGGAATCGACCGGGAAAACTGGTTGGTGTTTCGACCGCAGATCGGTATAATGCTTTCACGCATCGCGGCCGAATTCGACGGCTTCCAAATTTGCGGGACGGCCGCCGTTGCGGTAAGTGCTGGGGGCCGTTTTCGTTTTGACCCACTGTACGATTCTCCAAACTCCAATTTGAGGGACCTCCCATGTCGCGGTTGTTTGTTCGCGTTTCGGCGTTGTTGGCCGTTGTGACCGTTGGGTATTTTTTGGCGGGCCAATTTTTGGTGCTGGCCGCTGATTT
>JAYUFG010000064.1:0-7174 GCA_043738845.1 Planctomycetaceae bacterium | reverse complement strand
TGACCAAGCGGCGGGGCTGGCCGAGCGTACTCGATCATGCTTTGGAGCAAAATCGAATCGACCGCCCAACGCTCGACGCGATGCTCGGAGCGATCCGCGAGTTTTCCCCGATGTTTCAACGATATTTTGCAGCCAAAGCCAAAAAACTTGGCAAGTCGCAATTGGCGTGGTGGGATATTTTCGCACCGGTCGGCGAATCACATCGGACGTTTACTTGGTCCGAAGCGAGAACCTTCATCATCGAAAAGTTCTCGGCCTTCAGCAGTGAGATGGGAGCATTCGCGAAGCGGTCATTCGACGAACAGTGGATCGATGCTGAGCCGCGCGACGGCAAACGGGGCGGGGCGTTTTGTATGCCGGTCATCGGGACAGACGAAAGTCGCGTGCTGATGAACTTCGACGGGAGCTTTGAACAGGTCAGCACACTGGCTCACGAATTGGGCCACGCCTTTCACAATGAATGTCAAAAGGGACTGACGCCGCTGCAACGGGGAACGCCTTCGACGTTGGCGGAAACAGCGAGCATCTTTTGCGAGACGCTCGCTGCGGAGGCGGCTTTGGCGGATGCTGCGCCCGACGAGCGGACGATGATTTTGGAAATTCAACTCTGCGGCGCGACGCAGGTTTGTCTCGATATTAGTTCGCGGTACTTGTTCGAGTCGGCGTTTCTTGCGAGACGGTCGCAGTCGGAACTTAGCCCCGACGAGATTTGCCAATTGATGCGTGACGCGCAGGCCGAGACGTATGGCGCGGGGGTCGATCCGCAGACGTATCATCCTTATATGTGGCTGTGGAAGCCGCACTACTATCACTACTCCGGAAATTTCTATAATTTTCCGTATGCGTTCGGTCATTTGTTCGGTCTGGGGCTGTACGCCATTTATCGTCGCGACGGGGCGGCGTTTGTAAAACGTTATCGCGAATTATTGCGGGACACGGGCCAGGCGTATGCCGCGCCGCTGGCCGCCCGATTTGGACTCGATGTTACGCAGCCCGACTTCTGGCGGGGCAGTTTGCGGATTGTCGAGGAGCAGTTGCAAAGGTATGAAGGGTGAGGGGTGACGGTGCAGATTGCTCGTTTGGGTCGCATCGCGACCGCCGATTGTAACCGTGTCTTTTAAGACACAGTCGGAGAGCAATCCTGAAATCTGCACATCGCGTCGCGACGTCTGAGCGGCACTTTCTGTACCCATTGTGCCTGAAAACTCTCTTGTTTTCAGCCCAGCAAAGGATATGATGTTAGGGTATTTGACATCGCTGTGACGAACTCGAACGAAATCATCAAAAGGAAACCTCCCATGCTTCGCTTCGCACTTCCTACGTCGCTCGTGATTGTATTCAGCGTCGCGTTCGTTTCCTTCGCCGTCGCGGCCGACAAGCAAAACGGTCAAGCCGGTGCGCAAGGCCAACAACAGAACGGCGAAGAAATTCCACTTCCACCAGGAAAGCAAGTCATCCAACAAGTCGGTGCGCAGGGCCAGCAACAAAACGGCCAAGTCGGCGAACAAGGCGAGAAACAAAATGGTCAGGCTGGCGCACAGGGTGAAAAGCAAAATGGTCAAGCAGGTGCCCAAGGACAGCAGCAAAACGGTCAAGCAGGTGCCCAAGGCCAGCAGCAGAATGGTCAGGCCGCCGCGCCTGGCAAGCAACTGATCCGACCAGCGGCCGCCGTTGACCAAAATCGGCAAACCAACGTCACCACCCGTCGGGGAGTGTTGCGAAACGCACTCAAGAACAATCTGCAAAATAACGACGTCGTCCGCAACGCGGTACAAGGCATTCTCAACAATCAACTGGGTGGCGTGCTGGGCAACGGTGCCTTGGGTAACGGCATTTTGGGCAATGGTGTCTTAGGCAATGGTGTGATTGGCCAGGGGAATGCGGCCGCACCCGCTAACGTACCCGACAAGAAGTAGCCTCTTGTTACCAAAAACGTAACTGTTTCGCCGTCTGACGTGAACTAAAATACCGAAGGCAAAACAGCCCGAAGGGCTGACATTTTTCAGCCCGAGGCAACGCCCTGGGCAACCGAAACACCACAAACCTTCACGCCCCACCGGGGCAAAATAAAAGTATTTCGCCCTTTCAGGGCTTGATCGAAAATGACCCTTCGATTCCCCAGGGCGTTGCCCTGGGCTGAAAAATGTTCGCCTTTCAGGCGAATGGCCAAGCAAATTGCATGCGTAAACTCCCCACTTCAAACGGCTAAACCGTTACCCAACAAATTCGTGCGCGATATCCAACCAGGGCGACGATGCGACTTAAACGAAAAACGAAAATCATTCTGTGGGTCATCGGGTCATTATTGCTCGTGGTGTTTTTGTGGTTCGAGCCGTGGGCCTGGATGTTGGGCCAACCTCGCATCCTCTTTAGTCGCGAAACGACGTATCTGACTGAACCGGTCCGCGCCGACGGGACCATCGACTACGCCGCTGCTCTCAACGCGAAATACGGGGCAGGCGTCACGCCGGAAAACAACGCGGCGGTCCCGCTGTATGAAGCGACACCGTACAAAACGTCGGACGAACACAAAAAATTCTTTGATGCTCTTGGCATTCCTCCGCCGACGGACGAACGGTTCGCCTATCGTGACATTGAAATCGTTTGCCCTTTCCCAAAGGTCGAAGGCGTTTTCCAAAATGACGAAGAAACCGAACACAGGCGTAGACTCTTCAGAATGGAGATAGACGCGGAGAACCGTCCGTGGAGTGCGGAGGAATTTCCAGAAATTGAAAAGTGGTTGCAGGCGAATCGAGAGTACATCGCAAAGCTTGAAGAGGCTTCCCGTCGCACGCGATTTTACTTGCCGATTGTCTCGAAGGACGAACACGAACTCTTGTTGGGATCGGTATCATCTGGTTCCTATCCACATCCGACGGATTTCATACCACCGCTGGTTATGAAGAATATCCACGACGGAAAGATCGAAGACGCCATTGAAAACATTCGGACGTTGAATCGTCTCGCGGATTTGCAAGCGCAGGGACTCGGTACTCATTTACAATTGATAAGTAACGGATGGCGAGAGCGTGCCTATGAATTGGCCGCAGCGGTCGCCTTCTACGCTCCACTCGACGCGCAGCAACGTAAAACTTTAGCGATGATGGTATCGGTGCCGTTTGTCTCGAACCACGTCTCGCAAATGAACGAAGTCGAGCGATATATTTGGCTCGACGCGGCCGCTGCGTTGTCCGTTGGACGAAACGAAACAACGCCTCGCTCGAAAGCTCAACAATTGTGGTTTGACGCCACGGTCGATTGGAATGCCTCGCTGGAATTTTGCAATCGGCAATGCGATGAGGCCATCGCTGCGTACTCCATCGCCGATTTTCGCGCGCGAAAGGACGCGATTGCCAAACTTACAAAGTTTGAGTCCGCCGAAAAAACATTCAAATGGGGCAATAAACTGTGGTTTGTCTTCGCAGGACGGAAAGGACGCGGCATCAATTGGGGCGAGACGGCGTCGGGTTATTTTACTCCGAACGACGCCATTAATGAAATGACTAACAGGAAAACCATCAAGCAACGACTGGCCATCCTCTCTCTCGCGATTTCTGCCTTTCATGCCGAACAGAATACCTTTCCGGAAAAGCTTTCTGAATTGGCACCAAAGTATCTCGCCGAGATTCCCAAAGACCTATATGGCGGCGGCGATTTCAAATACGAACGGCGCGAAAATGGCTATCGTCTTTACAGCATTGGACCGAATGAGAAGGACGAGGGCGGGAAGTATGTCTACGAACACGAGGACGACATTCTGCTTGAACTTCCTCGCCCGCTGTCCGAATGATCGAGATGAACCTCGGAACATGAATGGCACAAACTCGCTTTGCGTAACGGCTGTGCCGCTGGAAGTTGAACGACAATCGAACCGCGCAGGAATAAGCGTCACATTGTCACGGTTCGCGCCCGCACAGGCGACAATGGATTGGACGCCGCCGGGGTCCAAAACAAATTCGCCCGCGATGGCGCAGCCCGACCTTGGACAGAGTGTGCAACAGTTGTGTATAAAAGCAGGCGACCGGCATGACCTATGACTTTTTCCCCATTGGTGGTTGTTTCCATGAGCCAAAAAACGATTTTCAAACGGATCATCGACCGGGAAATCCCGGCCAAAATTATCTACGAAGATGAGCAATGCCTCGCATTTCACGATGTATCCCCCAAGGCACCGATCCACGTGTTGGTCATTCCGAAAAAGGAAATTCCTTCCATCGACGCAATCGCCGACGAGGATGCGCCCCTGGTGGGACATCTGTGGCTCGTGATTCGTAACTTGGCCCAAGAATTGCAACTCGCTCAGGGGTATCGGGTTGTAGTGAACTGTGGCACCGACGGCGGGCAATCGGTCGATCATCTACATTTTCACCTACTCGGCGGACGAGCACTCGCTTGGCCACCCGGCTAATCTCAACATCAACCCCTTACGAATGGCGTTTCCGAAACGTCCCCTTCCGCGACGGTTTTCAAAGCTGAGAGTTTGTGAATAAATCGAATTGTGACTGAACGGTCGGGTCCGCTGTGCGGACCAACGTTACGTGTCACCTTTTGATTTGCAAATAGAAATAGAATGGGTAAGGTTAGGATGATTCGCAAACCCAGGTCCGCACAGCGGACCCGACAACGACCTATCCATCCATTCACGACGCCCTATGTCGCAGCCGCCATTTGCCACTGGCCCCACATCCCATACTGTCCGTTCCGCCGATGGCAAGGTGCTCCAAGTGCCTGCTGGTTGGAAGTTGCTCGCACCCGGCGATGCAACCTGGACTCGGCGAGTGAAAGCCGCTGGTGAACATTGGGTCGTGCAAGAAAAACGGGGGCGGAAAATTTTCTCCCGGGGCGTATGGGCACCCGCCGCTACGATTGATCGCATTCACGCCGAGTTGGAAATCGAGCGTGCGACCGAAGCCTATGCCGTGCGACAGGTTGCCGCTGGACGGCGTCGCGAAAAAGTTCAAACCGCATACGTCGAAGATTTTGTTGGGGCGGTCGTCGATTTCCTGGCATTTCATCCGACCTACGCCGAACTGGCCGACCGACTGGCCAAGCTGGTCGCGGAACACGCCACGCCGGTCGGGAGTGGGACGGTCGCCCGCACCCGACGAATTCCCATCGAACGGCGGGCCGAGGCGGCGACCATCGCCTGGATGCGGCACCAAACGACCGGATATGACTCGATGCGAATTTCCCGCAATAAGGGCGAACGTCGCGAGGTTCGCCGTCAACTGGCCCGCCGCTCGCACGAATTACTGGGCCGTTATCGCAGCGGCGAGTCGGCCCCCAAAAATTGTCCTTTGCAAAAGGCGTTGGCCGCAACCGGTCAACCCGTCAATGATAAATGACCACGGCCGTTCAGTTTTTCACACACCGTAAGACATTGGGTGCCACGGTTGGCTTGTCCAACCGTGCAGAACGGTGAATTTCTCGGCAATTCTCACTGCTGGACAAGCCAGTAGTGGCACCCTCCAGACTACCGATTATGAAACATTGATCGGCCGTGTGATAAATGACGGAAATGGTTGCACAAGGGCAAACGAGAGAGTTATGATATGGGGCGGGCGGAACCTGTCGTTTTAGGTGTTCGCCGCCAAACTGCCTGCTCCGCATTCCCTCAAATTTTCTACCAGGATTTATCATGTCTTCCTCCAACTATCTGTTTCCTCGCCGCTTATCCCGTCGTGATTTTCTGGAAATGGCCGGTGCCGCAGCGGCCATCGGTGCGACCTCTGGGTTGTCGGCTTCGGCAATGGCCGCCGACGAACCAGCCGCAGTAAAAATCGGCAGCGGCAAGTGGACCTATACCCTGGATGAAAAATGGGGCGTGTTGCCAGAGGGAATGAAATATGGTTTGGGTTGCGGCATCGCCGTCGATTCCAAGGACCGGATTATTGTGACCTCTCGTTCGGAAAATCCCTGTGTCGCAATTTTCAATCCGCAGGGCGACTTGCTCGAAACGTGGAGCAAGGAGTTCGCGGAAAAAGTCGGCTACTCGACCAAGGAGGTCGCCGCCACCGCCCACGGTTTGTACTGGAGCAAAGAAGGCCAGGACGAGTTTTTGTACTTCACCGAGAACAAGCCGGGAAATCGTGTCTATAAGACCGACATGCAGGGAAAAATTCTCTACACGCTCGGCAAAGTGACGAAGGAAGACTCAACCAATCAAAAATTCTCCTTCGACAATCCGACCGATGTGGCCGTCGCGGCGAACGGCGATATCTACATCGTCGATGGTTACGGCAGCCAACTCGTCCATCGCTTCGATAAGGATTTCAAACATCTGAAAACAATCGGCGGCAAAGGGTCGGACCACGGCAAATTCAATACGTGCCACGGCGTCTGGGTCAACACGCTTAAGAAAGAACCGGAAATCTACATCGCCGATCGCGCCAACAATCGGATCGAAATCTATTCGCTCGAACTCGAATACAAGCGGACCGTGCCGGGTGTGAAAAATCCCTGCTGCTTTTATCAGCATGAGGGACATCTCTACATTCCCGAACTGGCGGCTCGGGTTACGATCATGGACGCCGACGACAAGTTCGTCGCCCATCTCGGTGACGGGGCAGGCATCAAGCAGCCCGACATTCAGCAACACCCCGACAAATTTGCCACGCCCCACGCCCTAACGGTCGATTCCAAGGGGAACTTTTACGTCCTAGAATGGCTGGCCTTTGGTCGGGTGCGTAAATTCAACCACACGCCCGCTTAAAGGACACGGGTACCATCGGCGGTCGCGACGCGAACGAGAGCCGCTCAATCTCGAAAAGTGACAATGGGACTGTAATTGATTCGCAGCCCTAAGTCCATGACTTATCGCCCCAATTGTTCAAGGTCGCCGATCCCTTGAGGTTCATCCGATGAATTGACTGGGTATATTTCATCAGCCTCGCATCGCCCACACAATCGGACCGACGACCTCGACCGTCAAAAATATCAAAGGATACCCGAGTCGAATGACGAACAAATCGCCGGGTGTCGGCGAATGCGGCCGGCGGAAGATAATGAGCAACGCCATCAGCCAATAGGCGATGACCGCGAGCATCGCACCGTGGAATATCCGGCCTCCGTCCATTATGGCTCATACCATAAAAATTGCAACATCGAGCGATGCTTAGGCGAAGAGTTCGGCGCCGCAGCAGCGGAAGAATATCCCGCGCATGAGGCTGGGCTG
>JAYUFG010000063.1:0-7177 GCA_043738845.1 Planctomycetaceae bacterium | reverse complement strand
TTCGTCAAGTAGCCCAGCGAGGTCGCCACCTCTGCGCGGGCCGTGCCCGCCGCTTTTTCCTCAGCCAGCAACTCCGCCACCAATGTTTTGATACGCTCCTCAAGGGCATAGTTGGTTGCCATCCTTGGCTCCTTTACCTGGTTTCAACCACAAACTGAATTTCCAGCGGCAATTTCCGTCTCAAGTCAGACCACACAACCACCCCCGCAAACCGCGACTTGCACCCGAGGCAGTTCTACGCCGCAAAACCCTCTATCGCGACCTGGTTTTTCCGGGTAAAATGCCGCTCGATTGTCGAGTTTAGGTTGTTTTTTATCGTCATTTGTCGTTTACCCATTGAGAGACGGTTTGCCGTGTCGTTTGGGTGCCGTCGTTTGGTTCTCACACTATGGTTCATTCATCTACTCGCCGCGTCGTGATTACTGGAATCGGGTTGATTAGCCCTCTCGGTTTTACCAAGGAAGGTTTGTGGGATGCGTTAGTCTCCGGCCGGAGCGGCGTTGCGCCGCTGACGAGCATTCCGAGTGCGTCTTTGCCGACGTCCTACGGGGCCGAGGCCCACGAATTCACCGGCGATATCGACAACTTTGGCGAACTCGAAAAGGACCAAAAAAAAGCGATTCGCAAAGGACTCAAGACCATGTGTCGCGAGATTCAAATGGGACTCGCGGCGGGACAAAGAGCCTTGGCGGACGCGGGACTTAAACTCGGCAGTTTTGATCCAGAGCGAATCGGATCGGTGTTTGGAACTGACTATATGTTGACCTTGCCGGAAGATTTTTCGGCAGGCATCAACAAGTGTCTCGACGCGAACGGGAAGTTCGACTACGAGCGTTGGCCGACCGACGGAATGGCGGAACTGAATCCTCTGTGGTTGCTCAAGTACCTGCCGAACATGCCCGCGAGTCACTTAGCGATTTACAATGACCTGCGTGGCCCAAACAATTCGATCACCCATCGTGAGGCGGCAGCGAATTTGGCCGTCGGAGAGGCGTTTCGTATTATCGCGCGAGGCAATGCGGACCGCATGGTGGCGGGTGCGACGGGAACTCGTGTTCATCCGATGAAAACGGTTCACGCGGTGCAGACGGAACAGTTGGCGGGTAACGATGTCGCTCCCGAAAAAGCCTCGCGACCTTTTGATCTCAATCGCACGGGAATGGTATTGGGCGAAGGGGCGGCGGCGATTGTCCTGGAAGAACTTTCCGTCGCTCAGGCGCGCGGGGCAACGATTTATGGAGAGGTCATCGGACATGCTTCGTCGCAAGTGACCGACCGCAACTTTGTCGCGCGGCGGGACGAAGCCTTGGCGAATGTGATCCACGGGATATTGCAAGATGCCGAAGCAACGCTGGCCGATATTGGTCACATTCATGCCCACGGACTCGGCACGATGAGTTCCGATGCCGAAGAGGCGAAGGCCATTCATGACGTCTTCGGCGACCGGACGCAAAAAATCCCAGTGACCGCCGCCAAGAGTTACTTTGGCAATCTGGGAGCGGGAAGTGGACTCGTGGAATTGATCGCCAGTACGCTCGCCTTGCAAAACGGAAAACTCTTTCCCGTCCTGAACTACGAAACGCCCGACCCCGATTGTGCGTTGAACGTCGTTCGCGACACAAATACCTCGGCGGGTAAGAGCTTCATCAATCTGAATGTCACTCCGCAGGGACAGGCGTCCGGCGTGATGGTCCGCGTGCTGGAGTAAAGTCCTGTGCTTACTTGTACAAGCGGCGTTTCGCCGCTTGTATTTTAGAACGCGGCGAGACGCCGCGTTTACAAGTGGGTCCAAACCCGGCGAGATACGGCGTGCATTGCGTCGGCGAATGACCAGTCCGTAACGCAAATGAACCGGGTACCGACGTTACGCACTGACGATGCCAAGTTGGCCCTCCCTTATCGGCTGTCTACCACCACGTTTCCAGCCCGATGGTTCCGCCATGTAGAAATGCGGTCCCGTTAGAAATAATCGCCCCGCCGCTGCTGGCTGTGTTGGTGTAATCCAACTGGTCGGGTGCCCGCACGAGGCCGTTCATCCACAGCACATAATAACCGCCGCGAAAGTAGAGTTTTTCCATCAGCTTCACGCGGCCGTTGAGTCCAGCGTCTCCGACAAAGGCGAGGCGGTTGACCTTGGCCTGTGTGTCGCGAATGAGGACGGCGTTCTCGCTGGTCGCTTGCGAATTTTGCTGGGCGACATTGTCATAGACGCCCGCCTTGCCAATGACTTGCAATTCCAAATTTCCCCATTGCGTCGCAAATTGGCCACCCAGTTGCCCGCCGAAATAATTGTTCTTCGTTTTGATTTGATAATCGCTTTGATCGTTGTCGGCGTCGATGGCGTGAATGTCCAGTGTCTCGGTGAAGTTGATGTACCGAAAGCCGAGCAGAACCGCGAACAGCGTGTCGTCGATCTTCCGCCAGCCGTTGATTTCCGCATTGTGTAGCCGGGCCGAATACGACGCTGTGACTTGCCGCGCGTCCGCACTCCCGCCATTATCAAGCGCGAGACCCAAATCGCCCGGCAATCGCAAATTGCTCACGCCGCCGCGAGTTTCTGCCGATTCCTTCCAGTTTTGCAGCCCGAAGTAAACTCCTTCGATGGCCCAGCGGTTGTCGAATTGATAACCGAACGAGGCTTTCACGCCCGGCTCATAGTCGAGATCGAAATCTGCGGTCGTCAGGACATTTTGTGAAATGTTCTGGTCGAAGGCGAGATTTGCCTGTCGCGGAGAATTGAGTTTTAGAAACATGAACTCGGCTGTCGCATATCGACAGATCGAACCGGCTCCGTTGGGATTCGCGAGCGGATAGGGAGACAGTCCCGGCGCGGTCGCGGCGTAGCCGGGTGCAAATCCTGGTCCCGCCACTCCCGGATAAGCATACGGCTGATACGCCGGATTCGCCGCCGGTGCCATCACGCTGTAGGCGTTCGGAGATTGCACAGCAACCGGTGCCTGCATCGGCATCGATGTTTGGCCCGGATACTGCACGCTGTACGGCTGACTTCCCTCGGATAAACTGCCATCCGACAATACAACGACGGGCTGATTGTTGCCAAACAGAGGCGGGTACATCACGGAAGAATCGGCGGGCGAATTATCGTTGGGGACTTCGAGATTTGGCGGTCCCGCGTGTGACGCAGCGACAACCGTCGCAACCAGGATGGCCGCGAAGAGCCTGCACATTACACACAACAATAGTCTGCGCCGGTCCATCGGCGGACTCCTTTTCCCTGGCAATGATGGACGGCAAAAGATGAGCGTGGCGGCCGTCGTGATAAGCTCCCAAGTCGCCCTTCCGGCTTTCTCAGGCGGCGAAAGGATAGCGTTTTTTGAGAATTCGTCCAGACTGATTCGCCGAAAATTCAGCGGAAAAAGGCATTTTTGGTGGGCGATTGTCGTTTCCTGCTAAATCTGGGTAAAATGCCGCATCACTTTGGAACTAAACGACTTAACGCCGCGTCAAACGTCCGTTATTGTAGGGGCATTACACCGAAAAATGGACTGGAATTCAAACATACCGTCGCCAGTTGCGTCACAAGTCCGTTATCGTAGGGGCATAACATTGATCGTTGATTACTGGTAACAACGTCTCGGTGATTCGCGTTGTCCCGCAGGTCTCTCTCATTCTGTCTCCTTCCTGGTGCCCACCATGAATCTTCGCTCCGTCAATCGCTTCGCACTCCTTTTCGGCCTATCGGTTGCCTTATTGGCCGCCGGGACAAGTCTCCTTTACTCGGCTGCTCCCGCTGCCGACAGCAAAACCCAGCGTGAGGAAGCCCTCAAAAAGATGAACGAGGGGAATTACAAGGACGCCTACGACACCTATCGCAAATTGTCGCTCGATCCGGCCGACGATCCGGCCCAGGTTGGCACTGATTTAACCTACGCCATCGGCTGTTTGCAAAATTTGGCCCGCACCGAAGAAGTCGATGACTTTCGCGAGTCGGTCATCAAGGTTCACGTCAAAAATTGGCGGCTGTTGCAATCGGCCGCTCAAACGTATCTGAATGGCGAAAGTTACGGTTTTATGATCGCCGGAAAATTCTCGCGTGGTCAACATCGGGGCGGTGGTCAGGCGGTCAACTGTTACGAACGTGATCGGGTTCGCGGGTTGCAACTCATGGTGCAAGCGTTGCCCTTGGTCAAGAATGAAACGAACAAAGGGGACTCCGCCCAATTTTTTCTGAACCTGGGCGGAATGTTCCTCGGCAATCGGGGTGGAATCGAAGCCTGGCGATTACAGTATCTCAGCGATCTCTCCAAACTGCCCGACTATGACGATGGCTGGAATTTCTTCGGCAACCAGGGTGGCGGCGCGCCGGTCGGCGACGATGACAAGCCGGTCTTTCATGCGATCCCCAAGAGTTTTGAAACGGCCAAGTCCGATGGCGAACGCTGGCGATGGTGCTTGTTACAGGCCATCGAATACTCGCCCGCACTTCTCAATCAGGTCCGTTGGCAACTTGCCGATTTCTGCAATCAACAGTTTGGCGAACAGACGCTCGCCTATTACGGTTGGTACTTTGGCCGACTGGAGGAAGATGACGATACCAAGAAAAACGAGAGTGGCACGTTCGCCCTGCATACACTCAAGGAAACCGAGACGATTGCTCGCCTCGCGACGGGCATCAAACGCTTTGACCTCCCCGACGAATACAACTACATCAAAATCTATCAACAGATTGTCGCCGAGCCGAAGACCGGTTTCGGCCCAGAGGCGGCCGATCAACTTGCTCGCATCGCCGAGAATCGTCGTCAATATCCCGCCGCAGCCGTCTATTGGAAAAAGGCCATCGAGAAATTCGGCCCCGGCCAGGACGATTATCGTCCCCTCCAACTCGAACAGATCGTTAAAAACTGGGGCCGTTTTGAATCGGCAAGTTCTCAACCGGCCGGTGCTGGCGCGACCATTGAATATCGCTTTCGCAATGCGAAAAAGGTGCGCTTCGAGGCTCACGAAATCAAAATGCAGCTTCTCCTCGACGATGTCAAAGCATATCTCAAGGGAAATCCGTCGCCCGAAAAATTTGACTACAACAAAATCAACATTGGCGAAGTTGGTTATCGTATCGTTCACGAGAACGAAGCCAAATACGTTGGCAGCAAGGTGGCCAATTGGGATTTAGACCTGAAACCCCGCGACAACCATTTCGATAGTCGCGTCACGGTCACGACCCCGCTGCAAAAGGCGGGGGCGTATATGCTCACCGCAACGCTCGAAGGGGGCAACACGACCAAGTGCGTCCTGTGGGTTTCCGACACGGCCATCATCAAGAAACCGCTTAGCACTGGGATGTACTACTTCGTCGGCGACTCTGTCACGGGCAAGCCCATCGAAAAAGCCAACCTCGAATTCTTCGGTTGGAAGCAAGAACCGGTTAACGCGGCCAATCCCAATAAGTTCCGCATCACCATCAAAAACTTTGCCGAGTTCACTGATGCCGACGGACAATTTGTCCAAAAGGTCGATGATCCGACGTCGCAATATCAATGGCTGATCACGGCCCGCACGCAAGCCGGGCGACTAGCCTATCTCGGCTTTACGGGAATTTGGACCGGCGTTCATTTTGACGCCGACTACGAAGCAACCCGCGTTTTTACGATCACTGATCGACCCGTTTATCGTCCCGGCCAAAAAGTTCATTTCAAGTTTTGGGTTCGTCATGCCAAGTACGACGAGCCAGAGACGTCCGACTTTGCCAACAAGAACTTTGCCGTCGAGATTCACAATCCGAAGGGCGAAAAAGTTCTCACCAAGAATTTCGTCACCGACGCCTACGGTGGCATGGAGGGCGATTACGATCTCCCCGCCGATGCGCCGCTCGGCGTCTATCAAGCCTTTGTGGTCAATCACGAGGGTGGGAGCTTCCGCGTCGAGGAGTACAAAAAGCCCGAGTACGAAGTCACGATTGAAGCCCCGACCGAGCCGGTCATGCTCGGCGAAAAAATCACCGCCACGATCAAAGCCAAGTATTTCTTCGGTGCCCCCGTCGTTAAAGCCAAGGTCAAGTACAAGATCAATCGCACGAACCACTCGGGCGAATGGTTTCCCATCGGCGATTGGGATTGGTTGTACGGTCGCGGATATTGGTGGTTTGCTTGTGATTATCCTTGGTATCCCGGCTGGAAAGATTGGGGCTGTATGCGACCGGTTCCCGTCTGGTGGTTTCAAGGAGGCGAGCAACCGCCGGAACTCCTGGTGGATCGCGAAGTCGAAATCGGTCCCGACGGAACGGTCAAAATTGAAATCGACACGACGCTCGCCAAAGCCGTTCACGGCGACCGCGACCATCAATACGCGATCACCGCCGAGGTCATCGACGAATCTCGCCGCACGATCGTCGGGACGGGCAACGTGATCGTCGCTCGCAAACCGTTCAAGGTCCATGCCTGGGTCGATCGCGGTTACTATCGCATCGGCGACACGATCCGCACCAGTCTGTACGCCCAAACGCTCGATCAAAAACCGGTCAAAGGGACCGGCAAACTGTCGATCCTCAAAATCACCTACGACAAAAATCGCAAACCGATTGAAACGCCCGTCAAAGAGGTCGATCTCGACACCGACGAACGGGGTCAAGCGGCCCAACAGTTCACTGCGACCGTGGCTGGTCAATATCGGCTCTCGTACAAACTGACCGACGAGAAAAAACACACGATTGAAGGGGGCTATGTTTTCACGATCATCGGCGACGGTTTCGATGGCAACGATTTCCGCTTCAACCATCTCGAACTGATCCCCAGCAAACGCGAATATGCCCCGGACGAAACGGTCAACTTGCAAATCAACACCGACCGGGGTGAGAGTACTGTTTTATTGTTCGTCCGCCCCGCCAACGGTGCCTATCTGAAGCCGAAGGTCATTCGCATGAAGGGCAAGAGCCTCGTCGAAGAGATCAAGGTGGTGAAAAAGGACATGCCCAACTTCTTCGTTGAAGCGATCACGCTCTCCGGTGCGAAGGTCCATACCGAAGTGAAGGAACTCATCGTCCCGCCTGAAAAACGGGTTCTCAATGTCGAGGTCGTCCCCTCCGCCGAGACTTATAAGCCGGGCCAGCCCGCCAAAGTTAAAATCAAACTGACCGACTTTTTTGGCAAGCCCTTCGCGGGCACGACCGTCGTTACGATGTATGACAAGGCGGTCGAGTATGTTTCCGGCGGTTCCAACGTCG